>NZ_JAAAYH010000352.1:0-9563 GCF_018035285.1 Streptomyces sp. MK37H
CGGTCTCCTTGCCGACCAGGCTCTCGCCCTCGAAGACGTAGGTCTCGCCGACCTGGCGGGCCAGTCGCACATGATGCTCCACCACATCGCCGGGCACCACAGGTCGGTGGAACTCGGCGTCGGCGATGCCGCCCAGCAGCATCGCCTTGCCCGAGCGCACATCGGGGTTGGGCCGGTCCCAGGTGACCAGCACCCCGGCCACATGGCACCAGGACTCGATGAGCACCGTCCACGGATAGTGGTAGTCCTCCTCGGTCGCCGCGTCCGGCATCCCCTCGTACCAGGGCTCATTGCAGGTGACCGCCTTCAGCCCGCTCGCCCGCTCGCCCGGCACCAGCTCGGTGACCCGGTCGACCAGCAGCATGGGGTAGCGGTGCGGCAGCATCCGCTTGATCTCATCGACGCTGATCATCCGGCGTCCGCTCCTCGGTCCTGGTCGCTCCGCTCCCCCGCCCCGGCCACCGCGCCCGGGACGTCCCGGTTCTCGAAGCGCAGCCTTATCTGCGCGGCGGGCCCGCGCCCGGTGGCCGCCGAGGCCCGGCAGCGCCAGCCACCGTCCTTGCGCGACCAGACGTATTCGCTGGTCAGCTCGTCACCGGGGTAGACCGGGCTGAGGAAGCGGGAGGACTCGACGGCCGCCAGGACCCAGCGCCCGCCCGGTTCGCGCTCCGGCACGGTGGCGAGGGCGCCGCGCTGGACGTACTCCACGACACACACCCCGGGGAAGATGGCGAACCCCGGGAAGTGCCCGGCGAACACCTTCTCCGACGCGCCGACCACGGCCACGCACCGGGCGGGCCGTTCACCGGGGAGGCCAGGGTCCACGACCTCCACGGCGCCGTCCACCGGCCCGCACGCCGCCGCCGTCATCTCACTTCCCCATCTTCGAGGCGAGCAGGTCGTGCACCTTCTGGAGCGTGGTGATGTCCTTCATCTCCCGCTCCTCCAGCTTCACCGAGTACTTCTTCTCCAGGACGACCATGACCTCGAGGGCCATCAGGGAGTCCACGCCGAGGGTCTTGACGAAGTCGGCGTCCTCGGTGACGTCCTCCTCGTCCACGTCGAGCACATCCGCGACGAAGGTGCGCAGCTCGTCCATGTCCAGGGCGGCGGTGGCGTCGGCCATGCGGGGGTCTCCTTCCGCTCTCAGAGCGTGGGGCTCAGGGTTCGGGGGTGGTGAGCTTGGCGAGGGCGGCGGCCGACTCGACCGGGACGGTGAGCGCGCCGTCCGCGATCCGGCGGATCATGCCGGTCAGCTGGCGCCCGGGGCCCAGCTCCACGAACCGGACGCAGCCCAGCTCGCCGGCGAGCGTGCGGACGCTCTCCTCCCAGCGCACCGGGCTGGTGAGCTGGGTCAGTTCGAGGTCCCGCCAGTGCTCGCCGCTCGCGTACGGGCGGGCGTCCACGTTGGCGACGACCGGGGTGTGCTCGGGGGCGAAGTCCACGGCGGCCAGGGCCTCGCGCAGTTCATCGGCGGCCGCGGCCATCAGCGGGCTGTGGAAGGCGCCGCCGACGGCGAGCCGGATCACCTTGCCCTCGCTCTCGACGGCCAGTTCGGCGAGCCGGTCCACGGCCTCGGCGGTGCCCGAGAGCACGATGGCGCCGGGAGCGTTCACATTGGCGATCCAGACCTGGCCGCCGTCCTCCTGGACCCGGGTGACCAGCGCCTCCACGGTCTCCGGGCCGAGCCGCACCACGGCGGCCATGGTGCCGGGAGACTCCTCGGCGCACGCGCGCATGGCCCGGCCGCGGGCGGCCACGAGACGGGCGGTCTCGGCGAGCGGCAGGGCCCCGGCGGCGTGCAGCGCGGTGTACTCGCCCAGGCTGTGCCCGGCGCAGGCCACCACCCCGCCCAGCAGCCCGGCGGCCTCCGCCTCGCGGTGGGCGAGGACCTCGGTGGTGAAGACGGCGATCTGGGCGAGGTCGGTGCGGCGCAGCGTCTCGTCGTCGGCCTTCAGCAGGAGTTCCTCGACGTCGGTACCGGTGTACTCGGAGATCTCCGCCACCAGCGCCCAGGACGCGGTGTCCCGCCACGCCTCGCCCATGCCCGCCTTCTGGGCGCCCTGCCCGGGGAAGACCAACGCCGTACGGGGCGCCTCGCCACCGGAGGCCGCGGGGGGCGTGGCCATCGTCTCTCGGTCCGTCATCTCAACCAGCTCCTTCAAGTTCAGGGGGCGGCGGCCCGTCAGCGGATCCGCAGCAGGGCCGCGCCGACCACACCGTCCCGGTCCACGGTGGTGACCAGGGCGGTTTTGCCGGAGGGGATCTCCTTGCGCTCGGCCATCGCGAGCACGGCGGCGATCTGGAAGGCCGCCGCGGCGGCGCAGGTGTCCCCGATGGTGTCGGCGGCCGTGATCCGCGGCGGCTCCTCGCCGCCGAGGGCGGCGGCGAGGGCGGCGAGCTCGGCCTCCCCCTCGGCGCCGGGGGCGCCGGAGTCGGCGACGGCGCTCAGCTCGCCGGGGGTCACCCCGGTGCGGTCCAGCAGCCGGCCGATCGCCTCGGCGAGCACCGTACGGGCGGCTTTCGCGTCCGCGGCGCAGCCGAACTCCAGGCCCACCACCTCGGCGAGCCCCTCGCGGCCGTGCTCGCGCGCCGAGGCGTCGGGCTCCAGCAGCCATACGGCCGCGCCCTCGCCGAGCACGGCGGCGCTGTTCTCGTCCGCGCGGGCGTGCCACTCCAGCCAGGCGCGGGCGGAGGAGAACTCCTCGACCGCCCCGCACAGTACGGCCCTGGCCCGACCGGCCCGCTGCAGCCGCACCGCGTACCGCAGGGCGAGCAGCCCGGTGGCGCGGCCGCCCGCGATGGTGGTGTTGGGGCCCCTGAGCCCGTGCCAGATGGCGGACTGGCCGGCCGCGCAGTTCATCACGGTGTTGGGGAACCGAGCCGGGTCCACGTAGAAGGGCTTCTCGCCCACCAGCGAGTCCCGGGTGAAGTCCATGATGCTCTGGGCGGAGCCGGTGCTGGTGCCGAGCGCGAGACCGGTCTCCTCGCCCACCCCCGGCAGCCGCTCGCCCTCGCCGTACTCCCGCTCCCCGGTGAGCAGATGGCGTATCGCGGTGACGGCAAGGCCGGTGGCCCGGTCCATGGAGCGGGTGCCCTTGCGGCCGAGGAGCTGCCGGATGTGGAAGTCGGGCACGAGGCTCGCCTCGCGGAAGGGCGCCGACCACTCCTCGGGGTCCAGCGGCCGGGCGGCCGAGCGGCCGGACCGCAGGGCCGCGGTGAAGTCGGCCCCGCGCAGTCCCAGGGGCGATACGGCGGTCCAGGCCGAGATGACCGGGGCTGCCCCGGAGGGGGCGTTGACCATGGGTTCGGGTACTCCTTCGGTAGGGGCCAAGGGGTCGTGGGAGGGGCGGGTCACAGGAACCACACCTGTTCGTAGGAGGGCCAGCGGGCCGCGAGGTCGTCGCCCCCGATGACGCGTACGCCGGGCAGCAGCCGCTCGGCGGCGGTGCGGCCGAGCGCGGCCAGACCGTCCTCCTCGACCAGCACGGTCACCCCGGCGGCCAGCAGCTTCGCCACGGAGGTGGGCGGATGGGGCAGGGTGTCCAGGGTGCGGCCGCCGAGGCGCAGCGAGGGCCGGCAGCCGGTGTCGAGGGCGTAGCCCGCCGCGGGGCCGCGCAGCGCCAGATCGCAGCCGCCGCTCTGCCGGTGCAGATCGGGCACGCAGTACAGCACGTCGGCGTACTGGGTCTCGATCGAGCCCCGGTACGCCTTCTCCACGATCAGCAGCCAGCGCGCCTGGTCGCCCATGGCTCAGCACACCCCCATGAGCAGGCTCTTGTCCGCCGCGTTCACATGCTCGGCGAAGACGAACGGCGCCCGCTCGCGCACCTGCGGGATCTGCTCGGCGGCGCCCCGCTCCTCGGCGCAGAAGCGGCACACGTACCAGTACAGCCGGTCGGGGTGGTCCTCGATCAGCTCGCGGACGACCCGGGCGGTGGAGGGGTGCTCGCGCCCCAGGTCGGTGTAGTCGCGCGGTTTGGTGTCGCCGAGGGCCGCGCCGGTCAGCCGGGTGGCGTCGCCGCAGGTCCAGATCTGCACCCGGGCGCCCCGGCCGAGCAGCGCGGCCGCCAGCCGCAGCGCCGAGGTGACCAGGTCGCTCTGGTGTGGCGCGCCGAAGAGGTTGAGCAGCACATCGGTACGGGGGACGGGCCTGGGCATCAGTGCCACACCGCCCTGATCCGCGGCTCCAGCAGCTTGGCGGCCACGTCGTCCATCTCCACCAGCCGCGCCCGGGGGGTCAGATCGGCGGCGGGCAGGGCGCGCTGGGCGGCGGAGAAGGTGTCCACCCACAGCTCGCCGCCGTCGCTCAGGAACGTCTCGATGCCCGGGGCGGTGCCGGGGACGGCGGCGGTCACGCCGTTCTCCACGAGGAACAGCACCACCTGGTGACCGTCCCTGGCCAGCCGCGCGGCATCGCCGAGGAACCGCTCACAGGCGGGTCCGGTCTGCGGCCCGCCGCTCTCGATCAGCAGATGGGCCGTCATGTCAGCAGCTCACCGCCGTCCACACCGATCACATTGCCGGTGATCCAGGAGGAGTCGGTGCGCGAGAGCAGCGAGACCGCCTCGGCGACGTCCTCGGGCCGGGTCAGCCGCCGGTGCGGATTGAGGTCGCGGGCGTAGGCGGCGAGCCGGTCGCTGCCGGGGATGCGCTCCATGGACGGGGTCGGGGTGACCCCCGCGCGCAGCGCGTTGACGGCGATGCCGGAGGGGGCGAGCTCCAGGGCGAGCTGGCGCACATGGGACTCCAGGGCGGCCTTGGCCGCGGAGACGGCGCCGTAGTGGGGCATCACCCGGGCTCCCCCGGCGCTGGTCATCGCGTACACCTTGGCGCCCTGGCGCAGCAGCCCCGCGGTGAACAGGTCCTGGGTCCAGTAGACGAGCGAGTGCGCCATCACATCGAGCGTCATGTTCATCTGGCGGGCGGTCAGGCTGTCCTCGCCCTCGGCTCCGACGTACGGCAGCAGGGTGCCGAAGGCGAGCGAGTGCACCACGATCCGGATGCCCGTGCCGCCGGTCAGCTCCTCGAACCGGGGCAGCAGCTCCTCGCGGGTGCGGGCGGAGGCGGCGTTGGCGTTGAAGAAGTGGGCCTCGACGCCGTGGCCGCGCATCTCCTCCCGGGCGACGGCGGCCTTCTCCTGGCCGTCGGTGGTGTCGAAGTGGACGCCGAGGATGTGGACGCCCTCGCGGGCCAGTTCATGGGCGATGGCCAGGCCCATACCGCTGGAGGCGCCCAGGACCAGGCACCAGGAACCTTCGAGACGGGTGATCATCGGTCGCTCGTCCTCCGTCGTCCGCTCATGGGCTGCTCACTTCCGGCGCTCGCGTCGGCTCCGGCGGGCGCGTCGGCTCCGGCGCTCGCGTCGGCTTCTGCGGGCGCGTCCGGTATGGCGCTCGCGTCGCCCGGAGTCACCAGGCAGACGGCGGCGTTCCCCTCGGCCGCCGCGGTGACCACGGCGTGGGGGTGGCCCTCCGGTGCGCCGAGCGCGGCGGCCACGCGCGCCACCGGCTCCAGGGCGCCCGCGCCCGCGGGGACCCGCTCGGGCTCACCCGCCAGGGCCCGCCCGCCCAGCGCCTTCTCGTCCAGCGCCGCCGCCATGGCCTCGCCGACCGGGGAGCCGTCGAGGACGGCGGTGACGGCCAGGGGCCGGTCCGGCCGGTGGCCGAGGGCGTCCAGCGCGTCCCGCAGCAGCGCCGCGGCGTACTCGGCCCCCTCGGCGGAGGCGGCCACCTTCGGCGGCAGGAAGAACGAGCGGACGCCCACCCGGCCCAGCGCCGCCACCCCCCGGCTCCGGGCGGCCGGTTCGGGCTCCAGCACCAGCGCGACCGCCCCGGCCTCCGAGGTGTCCGCCCCCGGCTCGCCCTCGGGCAGCGCCTCCTCGGTGGCCCCGGCCAGCAGCCGCCGGGCCCGGCCGGTGGCGAGGGCGCGCTGGCCGGTCTGGAGCGCCTCCAGGCCCGCGACCCGGGGGCTGGTGAAGGTGAGGTTGAAGCCCTTGAGGTCGTGTTCGGTGGCCAGCCGGCTGCCGAAGAGGTTGATGGAGAAGTAGGGCGCGGTGACCGGGGACAGATCGTTCGCCCCGGTGGCCGTGACCGTACGGTCCATCGTGTGGTGCAGGGCGACGGCCGCGCTGTTGGTGCCCACCGCGGCGCCCCGCTCCTCGGGCCCGACCGCCGCCAGGGCGTCCGGCCCCGCCTGGGCCAGCGCGCGCTTGGCCGCGGCGAGGAAGTACTGGGAGGCGGCGGGCAGGTACTTGTAGCCGTGGCGGCCGAGCGCCGTACGGAAGTCGAAGCCGTCCGCGCCCACGGTGCCGATGCCCGTCACCACCAGGCCGACGGCCGGTTCGTTGCTCACGCGGCGGCCTCCCCGAAGACGAGCGAGATGTTGTTGCCTCCGAAGGCGTAGGCGTTGACCAGCCCGTACGCCCCGGTCATGGGCGCGGAGCCGGACGGCAGCGGCACCGCGCACTCCGGGTCCCGCTCGCCGACCGGCACATTCGGCGGCAGCGTCCTGTGGTGCAGCACCAGGCTGGCGGCCAGCGCGGCGAACGCGCCCGCCGCGCCGCCGGTGTGCCCGATGAGCGCCTTGACGCTGTAGAGGGGCGTACGGGGGGTCAGCGCGTCCAGCACCCGGCTCTCCACCACGTCGTTGAGCTCGGTGCCGGTGCCGTGCGGGATCACGAACCCCAGCCCGCCGGAGCCGGATTCGGGCCCGGACTCCGCCCCGGTCCCGGCCCCCGCCTCCCGGAGCGCCTCGCGCATCGCGCGCTCGATCTGCTCACCGGAGGGCTCGGGGGCGGTCGCGTGGTACGCGTCGCAGCTCCAGCCGGCGCCCGCCAGACGGCCGTAGACGGTGCGCGCGCCGCGCGCGCGGGCGTGCGTGGCGGACTCCAGGACGAGCACCGCGGCACCCTCCCCGAAGACGGTGCCCTGCCGTTCGACGGCGAACGGGCGGCAGCGCTCGGGGTCGATGGCGCCCAGCCGGTTGAAGCAGGCCAGGGCGACCCGGGAGTACGCCTCGGCGCCGCCCGCGATCACCACGTCGGCCTCGCCGGAGCGGATCAGGTCGGCGCCCACCGAGAGCGCGTAGCCGCTGGCGGCGCACGCGTTGCTGACGCAGGTGTTGACGCCCTGGGCACCGAACCACCCGCCGACCACCGAGGCCAGCGGGAAGGGGGGCGCCCAGCGGCCGGACGCGGGGGCCTCGCCGGTCCACCAGCCCTCGTGCAGATCCGTGTCGCCCATACCGGTGCTGAGGGCGACGGCCACCCGGCGCGGATCGAGCCCACCACCCGTGGCGTCCGGCCCCGTACCCGGCCCGGCTTCCGGCCCCGGCACCCCGGAGGGCCCCGGCAGCGCGGCGAGCCCCGCGTCGGCGACCGCCTCGCGCGCCGCCGCGAGCGCGAACCGCGAGCCGCGCCCCAGCGGCAGCCCGTCCTGCTCCTCGGGGCCGTCCGGGATGTCGGCCTCCGGCACCAGGTACATCAGCGGATGGTCCATATGGGCGAGCGGATCGGGGACCCGCGACGGCGCGGTGTCCGCCTTGTGCATCCCGCGCCAGAAGGCGCCTGTGCCCGCGCCCAGCGGGGACAGCGCGCCGAGGCCGGTGACCAGTACGTCGTCCATCAGGTGCCGCTCTGCTCTCCGCCGAGCGCGTCCAGCACCCGCCGGTCGAAGGGGACCAGCCGCCAGTCGCTGCGGTTGTCGATCACCGCGTAGCCGTGGGTGATCCGGCCGGTGGCGGTGAGGGTGAGCGCGCCGTCGCGGACCACGAAGCAGTCCAGCCGGGCGGTGTAGGTGAGGTCCTTGAAGATCTCCTCGACCGTGTAGACGGAGTAGAGGTCCTCCTCCATCACCGCCTCGTCGATGACGCGCACCGACGACTGGGGGACGACCGGTATCCATTTGCGGTCGTCCAGCAGGGTCTTGATGGAGATGCCGCGGTCGAGGACGAAGCGGTCCTTGGCCTCCTCCATCAGCCGCAGATAGCCGGACATCTGGAGCCGCTCGGTGAAGTGGCAGTAGGGGTACGGGATGTTCCACTTCCAGGCGTAGGCGTTGCGGCCCGCGGTCAGCGACGCCAGGACGGCGGCTTCGTCCCCGTCCGGCAGCGGCACCCGGACCGGCGCCAGCTCGCCCGCACGCGCCTCGGCCCCCAGCCGGTCCACCACGAACGGCGCGAATTCGGCGGGGGGTTCACCCAGCTCCGGCAGATAGGTGTCGGCGCGCAGCGAGACCCGCACCTTGGCGGCCACGGCCTTGAGGACCGAGCCGTCGCGCTCCACGCGGAGGGTCACCCGGAAGCCGAGGGTGCGGTCGTCGTCCTCGGTGTCCGGCACCACCTCGGCCTCGGCCTCGTCGTCCATGTGGAAGGCGTGCAGGATGCGGGTCTCCAGGGCAACGATGTCCAGGCCGAGACCGTGCTCCTCGTACAGCCGCCGGGCGGGCGCCCCGGAGTCCGCGAAGTGCACCAGCACGGCTTCCTCGACGAGGTAGTTGACGTGTTTGAAGCCGATCCAGGTGCAGATGTTCGACCCCTCGTAGCGCGGGCGCAGCCGGACGGTGGTGACGTCCGTCAGCAGGGCTTTGGTCGAAATCGGCGAGGCCACGGCGGTCATCGGGAACACTCCATGGAGATAAGGGCGGCACATGCGGGGTGCGGGGGGCACCGGTCGGGCGTGGGGCGCAGCAGCAGTCCGGCCACGGCGTCCGCGGTGTCGTCCCCGCTGGTGATCAATGCCTGACGGGACGCGGGCACCGGGTCCGGCGCGGCCCCGGGACCGGCCCCGGAGGCGGCGCTTCCGGCTCCCGCTTCCGGATTGGCTCCGGCCCCGGCGCGGGCCAGCCAGCCGACGGCCGCCGCGCACTGGAGCACCCCGAGAGCCCCGGAGGCCCGGCCCACCGCACCGGTGACGTCGTAGCGCGGCACGGTCCCCGGCACCGGTACGGCCCCGGCGGGCCCCTCGGCGTAACGCTCGGGGGTGAACCAGACGCCGGGGGCGGCACCGTCGGGCAGCAGAGCCTCGACGCAGCCGCTGAGCCCGGCCCGCCGTTCGTACGGCCCGAGGGCGGCGACGGCTCGCGCCCCCCGGGCCTCGGCCCAGCGGGCGCCCTCGACGACGAGGGCGGCGGCGCCGTCCAGCAGTTCCGCCGCGGACCGGCCGAGCAGATCCTCCACGACGGCGTTGTGTGTCTCCACGCCGATCACCACCGCGCGCCGGACCCGGCCCGCGGCGACCAGCGCGGCGCCCCAGTGCACGGCGTCCAGGCCGGAGGTCGCCCCGTTGCACAGCATCAGATTGGGGCCGCGCAGCCCATGGCGGATGGCCACCCAGGAGGCGATCACATTGCTGGAGGCGTTCGGCAGGCTCATGGGGCTGAGGTCCACGGCCGACCGCTCGGCGATGGCGGCGGCGGTGAGGCAGGCGGTGTCGAGGTTGCCCAGGTTGGAGCTGGCGACCACGCCGACGGTGTCGCCGGGCACGGTCACCTCCTCGCCGTCGGACGGGATCAGGCCGGCGTTCCGCAGCGCCTCCAGCGCGGCGCACAGCGCCAGCCGGGTGG
>NZ_JAAAYH010000353.1:0-9511 GCF_018035285.1 Streptomyces sp. MK37H
GGCAGCGGGCCAGCTCCTCCGCGTCCGGCGAGAACACCTCGTTGACCACCGGCACATGCGACGGGTGGATCACCGCCATCCCCTCATACCCCAGCGCACGGTTCTGCTGCGCGAAGCGCCGTAGCCCCGCGAGGTCCGCCACATCCGCCCATAGCCCGGCCACCGGATGGGGGCGGTCCGCGGCGCGGGCGTCCAGCAGCGCCCGGGCCCGCAGTTCACGGGTCTCCTCGCCCTCCGGGCTCCAGCGGTAGCCGATCGCCCGCTCCACATCCCCGCCCGGGGCGGCCACCGCGCCCAGGTGGGCGATCCGGGCGGCGGCCCGGCCGATGGCGTACGCCTCGCGCAGCCCGCGTGCCGTCTCCAGCAGCGGCAGCAGGGCGAAATGGCCCTCGGGCAGGCCGTGTTCGCGCTCGCACCAGGCCAGTAGCCGGTCGGCGGTGATCACGTCCTCGGGGCCGCTCACCTTGGGCAGCACGATGCCGTAGAGCCCGGGACGGGCCACCGCCCGCAGCTCGTCGGCGCCCTGCCAGCCCGCCGCGCGGTCCAGCGCGTTGATCCGTACGAGCAGCCGCATGGGACCGGGGGGCGTGGCGGCCGCCCGGTCGACGGCCGCGGCCGCCGCCTCCCGCGCCGCCGCCTTGCCGTCCTCCGGGACGGCGTCCTCCAGGTCGAGGATGGCCGCGTCTGCGCCCGCCGCCTCCGCCTTGGGCAGCCAGTCGGCCCGGCTGCCGGGCACGAAGAGCAGGGAGCGCAGGGGGACGCGATGCGTCGTCACGCCCGTCACGCTCGTCAAACCCGTCACGCCCGTCACACCGTCAGATGACACCCTCTGCCTCCAGCTTCGCCAGCCGTCCGCCGTCGATGCCCAGCCACTCCCCGTAGACCAGCGCGTTGTCCGCGCCGAGCGCGGGGCCGGTCCGCCACACCGCGCCGGGGGAGCGGTGGAAGCGCGGGATCACCGACTGCATCCGCACCGGGCCGAGGTCGGGGTCGTCCACCGTGATGATGTCCTCGCGTTCGGCGTAGACCGGGTCGGCGACGATGTCGGCGGCGGTGAACACCCGCGAGGCCACCACCTCGGCCCGCTCGAACGCCGCGAGGCACTCGGCCGCCGGGCGCGCCGCCACCCACTCCCGCAGCGCCGCGTCGAGCCGCTCGCGCCCCGCGTGCTGCTGCTCCACGGTGGCGAACTCCTCGTCGGGCAGGCCCAGCAGCCGCACCACATTGCGCACCGAGCGGGTGGTGGCGGAGGTGACGGTGAGCCAGTCGCCGTCGGCGCTGCGGTAGGTGTTGATGACGGCGGCCGGGGCGACGGCCAGCTGGTTGCCCGCCCGCTCGGGGGCCGTACCGAGCTGGTCGTACGCGATGATCTGCCACTCCACCAGGCGGTACAGCGGCTCGAAGAGCGCCAGGTCGATCCACTCGCCGTCGAAGGAGTCCGGATCGGTGTCACGGCGGTGCAGCGCGGCCAGGACCGCGAACGCGCCCATCAGCCCGGTGACCGCGTCGCCGTGCGAGAAGCCGGTGTGCACGGGCGGGCCTTCGGGGAAGCCGGTCAGATGGACCACCCCGCTGCGGGCCTCGCCCATCTTCCCGAAGCCGGGGGCGTCGGCCCGCGAGGAGGTCGCGCCGAAACCGGAGATCTGCAGCAGGATCGCGGTGGGGTTGAGCGCGTGGACGGCCTCCCAGTCCAGGCCCCAGGCGCGCAGCCGGCCCGCCCGGAGCGTCACGATCACCACATCGGCCCAGGCGATCAGCTCCCGGGCGACCTCCCGGCCCTCCTCGTGGTGCAGATCCAGGGTCACCGAGCGCTTGTTGCGGCCCGCCACCTTGAACCAGAGCGATACGCCGTCGCGCCGCGGGCCCATCGCCCGCGCCGCGTCTCCGGAGCCCGGCGGCTCCACGTGGACGACGTCCGCGCCCTGGTCGGCGAGCATCCCCCCAGCGAGGGGGCCCGCGACCACATGGGCGAACTCCACCACCTTCAGCCCTGTGAGTTGTCCCTGCCCTGTGCTGGTCTGGTCCTCCATGCGGCCAGGCTGCGGGGCGGGGCGTATGCGCGTCCAGCAATGAAGAGGGATCAATTCATGCGGATCTCGCAAAGGTGTCCCGCAAGGATCGCCCCCAAACGGCGGTGCCCGCCCTCACCGGTCCTCGCCCGCCTCCTCCCACACCACCCCCGCCGGCAAGGCGTCCGCCGCGGAGCGGAACTCCTCCAACTGCTCCAGAAAGCGGCGCGCCCCCGGCGGAAGCGTGCGGCGCGTCGGCAGGACGACGTACAGCCGGCGCTCCACCACCGGCCCCACCAGCGGGCGCCGCACCAGCCGGCCCGGCACCATCAGCGGATGGACCAGGGCGGGCAGCGCGGAGACGCCGAGCCCGGCCGCCACCAGCCCGCCCACCGTGGCCACGTTCG
The DNA here is from genome assembly GCF_018035285.1 of Streptomyces sp. MK37H. NCBI lineage: Bacteria > Bacillati > Actinomycetota > Actinomycetes > Kitasatosporales > Streptomycetaceae > Streptomyces > Streptomyces sp. MK37H. The sequence continues at coordinate 2,417 of NZ_JAAAYH010000353.1, forward strand.
ACGCCTCGGTCGCCGGGTTCGCCTCCATCCCGGCCTGGGCGAAGGCCGCGTCGGTCATCCGGCGCACACTGGAGTCGGTGCCCACCGCGAGGAACGGCTCCCGGCCCAGCTCCTCCCAGGTCACCTCCGCCCGCTCGGCCAGCGGATGGTGCTCCGGGAGCACCGCGTCGAAGCGGTCCCGCACCAGCGGCCGAAGCGTGACGCCCGGGGCGCGCCGGGCCACCGTGCTGACCGCGAAGTCGGCGTCCCCGTCGACCACCCGGTCCAGCACCGAGCGCTCCAGCCCGTCCAGCAGCCGTACGGTCATCTCCGGGCGCCGCGCGCGGAAGGCGGAGATCACCGGCGGGAGCAGCACGGCCGCGACCGAGGGCAGGGTCGCCAGGGCCACCGCACCGCGCTCACCGGCGCCGTAGCGCCCCAGCTGGGCCAGGCCCGCGCGGTGCGCGGAGAGGATCTGGTCGGCGATGCGCAGCGCCTCGGCGCCCGCCGGGGTGAGCCGCACATTGCGGGTGTCCCGCTCCAGCAGCCGCATCCCCAGCGTCCGTTCCAGATCGGCGACCGCACGGCTCAGCGACGACTGGGACACATGCAGTTCGGCGGCGGCCGCGGTGAAGCTCACGGCGCGCGCGACCGCCGCGTACGCGGTCAGCTGGCGCAGGGTGACGTCCATGGTCCGTGAGCGTATGCGCGGCGGCCGGGCAGGGGAACTGTTGCGCGAAACGCATGGATAGATCCGTGTTCGATGCTGGACGCGGATCTTTCCCCGCTCGGAAACTCTTCGGCAGCACCCGACCGGACGAGGAAGCGAGCGGCCATGCTGGCAGCACTGGGGTTCTGCACGATCGGCGGCTTCCTGCTGCTCACCATGACCAAACGGGTCTCGGTGCTGGTGGCCCTCGTCCTCACGCCCGTGGTCACCGCGGTCATCGGCGGATACGGCGACGAACTGGGCCCGATGGCGCTCGACGGGCTGTCCAAGGTCGCCCCGACCGGCATCATGATCGCCTTCGCGGTGCTCTACTTCAGCCTGATGATCGACGCGGGCCTCTTCGAACCGCTGATCCGCGGCATTCTGCGCGCCACCAGGAACGACCCGGTACGGATCACGGTCGGCACCGCCGTTCTGACCGTATGCGTGGGGCTCGACGGCGATGGCGCCTCCACCTTCATCATCACCATCTCCGCGCTGCTCCCCGTCTATCAGCGGCTGGGCATGAGCCGGCTGGTGCTCGCCGGGGTGGTCGGCCTGGGTGCGGGCGTGATGAACATGATCCCGTGGGGCGGGCCGACGGCCCGCGCCGCAGCGGCCCTGAAGATCGACACCTCCGACATCATCACGCCACTGCTGCCCGCCCTCGCCGCCGGTATCGCCTGGGTGCTGCTCGCCGCGTATCTCATCGGACGCCGTGAGCGGCGGCGGCTCGGCGCGCTCGAGCCCGCGCCACGGACCGAGGTGGCGGTCGGGGACGGCCCCGGCACACCCCGGGTCGCCGCCCGTCCCGGTCTCGCGCTCACCGTCTTCAATCTGCTGCTCACCGTGGCCCTGCTGGTCTGCCTGGTGCTGGAGGCCATGCCGCTGCCCGTGCTCTTCGTCTTCGCCTTCGTCCTCGCGCTGCTGGTCAACCACCCCCGCTGGGAGGACCAGCAGGAGCTGCTGGAGAAGCACGGCAAGAGCGTGGTGCTCGTCATCACCATGATCTTCGCGGCCGGGGTGTTCACCGGCATCCTCGGCGGCACCGGGATGATCGGGAAGATGGCCGAGGCGCTGGTCGACATCATCCCCGACGGGCTCGGCGGCCATCTGCCGGTGCTCGTGGCCGTCACCAGCATGCCGCTGAGCCTCGTCCTCACCCCGGACGCCTACTACTTCGGGGTGCTGCCGGTGCTCGCCGGGACCGCCGACGCCTTCGGCACCGGCCACGCCGAGATCGCCCGCGCCGCCGTCCTCGGCCAGATGACCACCGGCTTCCCGCTGAGCCCGCTCACCGCCGCGACCTTCATCCTCCTGAGCATGAGCGGCGTACAGCTCGGGGAGCACCAGCGCTTCCTCTTCCGCTGGGCCTTCGGAACCACGCTGGTGATGACCGCCGCGGCGCTGGTGACGGGCGCCGTGCCGCTCTGACCCTCGTGGCGAAGGCATCGGCGTGGCGGCCCCAGCCAAGGCAGTCCGTCAGCTCCCGGCCAGGGGCGGGCGGTGCGGTTCGATGACCGTGACCCCGCCCCTGCCCCCGGAGGCCATCGTGGACAGCGCCTCCGGGACCGCGTCCAGCCCGATGACATCGGTGACCAGCAGATCCGGCCGCAGCGAACCGGCCTCGACCATCTCCATCATCGGGCCGTAGTCGTGGGCGGCCATGCCATGGCTGCCCAGCAGCCGCAGCTCCAGGGCGATGACCCGGTCCATCGGGATCATCGGGGTCCCGGCGGCCGGGGGCAGCAGCCCGACCTGGACATGGCGGCCGTGGCGGCGCAGGCTCTTGATGGACGCCGCACAGGTCCGCGGGGAGCCCAGCGCGTCGAGCGAGACATGGGCGCCGCCGCCCGTCGCGTCCGCGACCGCCTCCGCCACCGAGCCCAGGGTGGACGCCACGTCCACGCACACCGCCGCGCCGAACCGGGCCGCGAGGGCGAGTGCCTCCGGCGAGATGTCCACCGCCACCACCCGGGCCCCGGCCGCGGCGGCGATCATCACCGCGGAGAGCCCCACCCCACCGCAGCCGTGCACCGCGACCCATTCGCCCGGCGCCACCCGGCCCTGGGCGACGACGGCGCGGAAGGCGGTCGCGAAGCGGCAGCCCAGACCGGCGGCCGTGGTGAACGACAGCTCGTTGCGTATCCCGACCAGGTTCACATCGGCGTTCTCGATCGCCACGTACTCGGCGAACGAGCCCCAGTGGGTGAATCCCGGCTGCGTCTGCCGCTCGCACACCTGCTGGGCGCCCTCCGCACAGGCGGCACAGCGCCCGCAGGCGCACACGAACGGCACGGTGACCCGCTGTCCCGGGCGCCAGTTGAGGACATCGGGGCCGACCCCCTCTATCACCCCCGCCAGCTCATGGCCGGGGACGTGCGGCAGCCGGATGTCCGGGTCGTGCCCCATCCAGCCGTGCCAGTCGCTGCGGCACAGTCCGGTGGCCTCGACGCGGATCACCGCGCCGCGCGGGGAGGGAGCGGGGTCCTCGACGCTCCGGACCTCGGGCCGGCGCCCGAACTCGTCGAACACCACAGCACGCATGGACACCGCTCCCTCGCTCGACCACATCCCCCATGGCCCGTGTGTCCAGGCGGGCCATAGAACCTACACCACAACCGGCCGGTATCAGCCCTTGCGGGTGGCGCCCACCGACGGCGGTTCCGCGCCCCGGCCGGTGCCCCAGGACGAGGGCTCGGTGGACAGCCGGTGGGCCAGCTTCCCGCCGTGGGCCACCTGGTCCCAGCCCAGCCAAGTCCGAGCCACGTTCCGGCCGTTCAGCGACACACTCCGGACATACCGCTTGGCGTCGCTCGCGCCCGGCGCGGTGACCGTGAGCGTGCCGCCCTGCCGGGTGCCGTAGTGCCCGATACGGACCACGGCCGAGGAGAACTGCGGGCTGGACAGGGAGAGGAAGTCCCCGCCGCTCATCGTCGGGTACAGACCCAGCGAGGAGAAGACGTACCAGGCCGACATGGTGCCGAGATCGTCATTGCCGGTCATCCCGTCCGGCCCGGTGGTGAACAGGGTCATCGCCGCCCGCACCACGGTCGCCGCCTTCGCGGGCGCGCCCGCCCACAGATACATGTACGGGGCGTGCAGATCGGGCTCGTTGTTGGGGTTGTAGGTGGGCTTGCCGTAGTAGTCGTACGGGGCGGAGATCCAGTCCTTACGGGCCGTGCCCGCCGGGTCGGTGAGCAGCTTGCCGTAGGCGAAGAAGTCGTCCAGCCGCTTCTCGGTCGCGCTCCTGCCGCCCATCAGCCCCACGAGCCCGGCCGGGTCCTGCGGCACCAGCCACTGGTACTGGTAGGCGCCGCCCTCGTGGAACTGCCGGCCCGCCTCCACCTGGTCGTACGGGGTCACCCACGCACCGTCGGCCGTGCGCGGCCGGAACTGCCCGATCGAGGCGTCCCACAGCGTGCGGTACGTCTGGCCGCGCTCGGCGAACATCCGGGCGTCGGCGCGGTGCCCGAGCCCGCGCGCCATCAGGGCGAGCGCGGCGTCCGCGGCCGAGTACTCCAGGGTGGCCGAGGCGGGGTGGACGCAGTCGTTGTCGCCGCCCTTGTCGGCGCAGTCGGTGCCGAGCTTCAGCCCCGAGGGGACGTAGCCCAGCTCGCGGTAGTAGTCCACTCCGGAGCGGCCGTTGTAGGGCGAGTCGGCGGGCGGGGTGCTGGTGGCGTTCTTCTTCAGCAGCGCGTACGCCTCGTCCTCGTGCCCGGCCAGCAGACCCTTGGACCACGCCTCGACGAGGAAGGGGGTCACCGGGTCACCCGTCATGATGTTGGTCTCGCTGTTGGCCAGCGCCCAGCGCGGCAGCCAGCCGCCGTCCCGGCCGATGGCGACCACCGACAGCGCGACATCGCGGGCCACCCCCGGCTCCACCATCTCCAGCAGCTGGTTCTGCGGCCGGTAGGTGTCCCACAGCGAGAAGTTCTGGTACGGGGTGTAGCCGGAGGCGGTGTGGGTCGCGCCGTCGAAACCGGTGTAGCGGCCGTCCACGTCGCCCGCCACATTGGGGTGCAGCTGGGCGTGGTACAGCGCGGTGTAGAAGGCGCGCTGCCGCTCCTCGGTGCCGCCGCCGACCCGGATCGCGTCGAGCTTCTTCCGCCAGGTGTCGTGCAGCGCGGCGCGGGTGGCGTCGAAGTCGTAGGAGTCCCCGGTCTCCGCCACGAGGTTCTTGCGGGCGCCCTCAGGGCCGGTGTACGACAGCCCGACCTTGACCACCACATCCCGGTCCTGGGTCGCGTCGAAGGTGGCCCAGGCGCCGTTGCCGCCCTCGCCCGCCGCCTCGCGGGAGCCGGGGGTGGGGGTGGTGCCGCGCCAGGTGCCGTAGGAGGCGAAGGGGCGGTCGAAGGTGGCGGTGAAGTAGACGGTGTGCCGGTCCTTCCCGGCGCAGAAGTTCCCGGCCTCCACCCGGCCCTCGACGGTCCGGTCGCCGACCACGCGGATCTCGGAGCCGAAGACCTTCTGATTGGCCTTGCCGGTGTTGAACAGCACATTGGCCGCGCCGGTGGCCGGGAAGGTGTAGCGCTGCCAGCCGGTGCGCTGAGTGGCGGTCAGCTCGGCGTCGATGCCGTAGGACTTCAGGCCCACCCGGTAGTAGCCCGGGGTGGCCTCCTCGTCGTCATGGCTGTAGGTGGAGCGGTAGTGGTCCGGGTCGACGTCGCTGACCGCGCCGGTCGTCGGCATGATGGGCAGCTCGCCCGCCACCCCGCAGCCGACCCCGGACAGATGGGTCTGGCTGAAGCCGTGGATGGCGTTCTGGTCGTAGTCGTAGCCGCCCTGGCCGCCGGTGTCCGGGCTGACCTGGACCATGCCGAACGGGGCGCTCGCCCCGGGGAAGGTGTTGCCGAAGTTCTCGGTGCCCACGAACGGATGGACCAGCGAGGTGGGGTCGGCCGGAGGGGACGCGGCCGAGGGGGCGGCCGCGGCGCCCGGTGGCCCCAGCAGACCGCCGCCCAGCAGCGCCGCCGTCATCACGCCCGCGACCGTGCCCGCAGCGCGCGCACGGATTCCACCGATCAGCGACCGCATGGGACGCACCTCCGTCTGACAACGTTGTCTACCAGGGTCGCGAAACTTTGGCACGGGGGCTGGGCGGTGTCAATGACCCGCGCGCGGGCGGGTCATTGACGGAAAGGCCAACGACACCGCCCGCGCACAGGGCCGTGGCGTCCGGGCGCGCGTGTGGGCTATCGCTTGTCGCGTTGCCCGTCGGCGAGCTGACGGGACGTATCGCCGGCGCCGGCGCCCCGCTGGGCCCGCTCGGCGATGCTCGGGAACAGCCCGCCGATGGCGCTGCCCAGGCGCAGCTCCAGCGGGGCCACGTTCACCTCGGCCCGGTTCCGCTCGATCGCCCGGATCGTCGCGGCCGCCACCCGCCGGGAGGAGATCGTACGGACCCCGGTGGGCAGGGACGTGCCCGCGTCGGCGAACATCCCGGCGTCGCCCACGAATCCGGGCTGCACCAGCGAGACCCCGACCCCCGTGCCGTGCAGATCCTGCCGCAGCCCGAGGGTGAAGCCGCGCAGCCCGAACTTGGCCGCGTTGTAGAGCGCCGCGCCGGGGGAGGCCGTACGGCCCGACAGCGAGCCGATCATCACCAGATGGCCGGAGCCCGCCTCCACCATGCGCGGCGCCATCAGCCGGGACAGCAGCATCGGGGCGCGCAGATTGACGTCGAGGGCGCGGTCCAGCTCCTCGGGCCGGTAGTCCAGGACCGGGCCGCTGGAGGGCAGCGCGGCGTTGGCGATGAGGATCCGGGCGTCCGCCGCCTCCTCGACGAGCCGCTCCACATCGGTCCGTTCGGCCAGATCGGCGACGATCACCCGGCCGCCCAGCCGCTCGGCCAGCGGCCGCAGCACCTCCTCACGGCGCCCGGTGAGCAGCAGATTGGCGCCCTTGGCCGCGAACGCGCGGGCCAGTGTCTGGCCGATGCCGCCGGTGGCCCCGGTGAGCAGGACGGTCGTGCCGGCGATCCGCATGCGATCTCCTCCGGTTACGGTCGAGTACGTTCCGGGCACGGTACTGCGTATGCGCTCCGCGCTCGGCATGGGCCCCGGTCCGCCACGTACGCACGCGGCGCCCCGGGGCCGGGTGTCACCCGCGTCTCGCGTCGGCCGCTACCCACGGACGTGCGCGTCGGCGCCCGGTCGGCCGCCGGAAGTGTGCTGGTGAGGCGGCGGAGCCGGGGCTCTGGCCCCGTATATGTGGCAGGTGACGGTGTGCCACGCGTCGCTCGCGTTGGCCGCCGCGTTTCTGGGCCCTGCCTTCGGGCGCGCACGGGTGTGCGCCCTGTCGGCTGCCGGGGTGGGGGCGTGGGCCCGGTCCGTACGCGGCGTGCAGCGGGTGTGGCCGGCGGCGGCCTCCGCGTCCCGCGTCGGCCGCCACCTCCGGACGCGCGT
>NZ_JAAAYH010000354.1:0-9509 GCF_018035285.1 Streptomyces sp. MK37H
ACCACCCCGTCCGCGCCCTCGGCCTCCACCAACTCCAAGTACTTCGGACCTAGGCCGACGCCGGTCACCGCGATGCACTGCTCCACCCATCCAGTGTGCGAACTGCGCGATCTGCGCGAACTGCGAGGTTGAGGACAGCCATGGGCTCCAAGGGATCGAAGACGAAGGGCACGGCGGCCGACCGCCGCGCGAAGATAGAGGAGTTGCGCCGCGCCGAGAAGGCGCGCGAGCGCCGGTACCGGATCATCACCATCACCTCGGTCACGGTGATCGTCGCCGGACTGGCCGTCGGGGGCTACTTCCTCGTCGACGCGAGCGACAAGAAGGAGAAGAAGGAGGCCAAGGTCACCTCGTCGGTCGTGAAGACCGGCGAGTTCAAGGGCATGAAGACCTGGAAGAACCTGGGCCGGACGCATGTCCAGGGCACGGTGAAGTACGCGATGTCGCCGCCGGTCGGCGGAAACCACAACCAGGTCTGGCAGAACTGCAACGGCGATGTCTACACCAAGCCGCTGACCAAGGAGAACGCGGTGCACTCGCTGGAGCACGGCGCGGTGTGGGTGACGTACACCGACAAGGCGTCGAAGGAGGACATCGCCACCCTCTCGGCGCGGGTCAAGAAGACCCCGTACTCGCTGATGAGCCCCTACCAGGAGCAGGACGCGCCGATCGTCCTCAACGCCTGGGGCAATCAGCTCGACGTCCGACAGGCGTCCGACCCGCGGGTGGCCGACTTCTTCAAGAAGTTCGTCCAGGGCAAGCAGACGCCCGAGCCCGGCGCCTACTGCACCAACGGGAAGACTTCGTGAGCGACGGGACCGCCGTCGGCCGCGCCTCCCGCCAGCCGCTGGTGGCGGGGATCGCCGCCGCCCTCGCCCTGCTGACGCTGGTGGCGGTGGCGGTGCTGTGGCTGACGAGTGACCGCTCGGAGGGCTCGACCGACACGGGGACGCCGAAGGACACCTCGGCCGAGGCCGGTTTCGCCCGCGACATGTCCGTCCACCACCGGCAGGCGGTGGAGATGTCGTTCATCGTGCGCGACCGCACCACGAACGACGAGGTGCGGCGGCTGGCGTTCGACATCGCCAGCACTCAGGCCACCCAGGCCGGGATGTTGCAGGGCTGGCTGGACATGTGGGGGCTGGACAAGACCTCCGAGGACCCGCCCATGACGTGGATGAAGAACGACATGAAGGGCATGGACCACGGCTCGATGAAGGGCATGGGCTCCACGTACAAGCCGCACGACGGCTCGCTCATGCCGGGCATGGCCACCAACACCCAGCTCGACGAGTTGCGCAAGGCCAAGGGCAAGGCGGCCGAGGTGCTCTACCTGAAGCTGATGACCACCCACCACAAGGGCGGCATCGACATGGCGCGGGGCGCGGTCGAACTGGTCAAGGACCCGACCGAGAAGCATCTGGCCCAGACGATGGTCCAGGGCCAGCAGTCGGATATCCAGCTGATGGCCGACATGCTCAAGGCACGCGGCGCGTCCTCCTGACGCCCCACCGATGGCGCCCCTCGCCCCTCGCCCCACGGGGCGCGGGTCGCGGGGCGTCATCATCCCTTCCGCACGAACACCCCGGACCGGACCGCCTGATACGTGGCCTCGACGGTGGTGTGCACCAGCCGCTCGTCGATGGCCCCGCGCAGAATGAGCACCCGGTAGTAAATCGGCGCCCCCAGTGCGGCGATGACCTCCAGCGCGTCGGTGCCCTCGGGGATGTCCCCCCGCTCGACCGCGTTCCGCACGATCAGGGTCACCTCCTCGATCCGCCGTACGAACGCGTTGCGGACGATCTCCTCGACCCCGGTGTCATGCGCGGCGGCCGCGAGCAGCCCCTGCATGACATTGCGGTTGCGCAGGGCGTTGTTGAAGTCCGCGATGGCCTGGGTGAGTTCCCTCAGATCCCGATGGAAGTCACCGGTGTCCGGGGTGGGCAGCGTCGAACTGCGCTCGGCCAGCAGATCGACGACCACCCCCTCCACCGTGCGCCAGCGCCGCCGGATGGTCGACACATGCACCCCCGACCGCCGCGCGAGCCGATCGAGGGTGAGCTCGGCGAACGAGTCGCGGTCGAGCTCCTCGTACGCGGCCGCCAACACGGCGGCCCGAGTCCGGGCGGTACGCCCCCCGGGGCGAGCCGACCCATGCGGTGGTCGCTCTGTCATGACGCGCCGACTCTACGGCCCCTCCACCCTCGTGAGCACCAGATCTTCACGACATCCGGGCGCCGAACGCCCGGTAACCCATTGCACGGCGTACACGCCCCTCGCTAGTGTGACACCCGTTACTTAATGCGCGCTACAGCGCATTAGGCCAGCATGGCGCAGAGTTTGCCGGACCTTCCTCACGAGGGGAAGGAAGGTCCAGCACGCTCCTCTTCTTCCGCGCTTGCCCTCCCGGGTTCACCGCTCCCGGCTCGATACCGGCAACGTCCGCGCCCAGGGCGGCCATCACCCGGCTTCACATCGCAGCTCACCCCAAACGCGCTTGCCCCAGGGCAGCCGATCGGCCCCCCATCGCCAGGCGCACTCCTCCACCACGGCCAGGCCCCGTCCCCGCTCGTCGTCGGACCCGGCGGTGCGCGGCACGGGCAGCGTGCGGCACTTGTCCACGACGGCGATGCGGATCACGTCGGGCGCGGGGCGGGTGACGGTGACGCGGATGACGCGGCAGTCGGTGTGGTCCACCGAGTTGGCCACCAGCTCCGAGACGATGAGGGTGGCGGCGTCGGCGCAGTGCTCTATGCCCCAGACCGCCAGCGCCGTGCGGACGAGACGACGAGCCGTGGCGGCGCTCTGGGCCGTGCACGGCAGGGTCTCGGTGTAGCCGGGGTGCCCGGAGGGACGGGCGGTGGTGGTCACAATCATGGCGGACCTCGCGGTTCGTGAACGTGAGCGCACGCTATGACCGCCGAGAGCGACCGCACAGTGACCGTACGTACCACTTTGACGCGTGGGTGGGACGTCGCGTCCTAGCCGTCCAGGTTGAGCCGGTCGGCCAGTTCGGTCACGGGGGAGGTGCGGCGGCGCTCGCGGCCGCGTAGCTCGGCCACCACCCGCCGGGCCGTTCCGTGGTAACGCATCCACTCCGGTGCGTCGCCCTCCGCGGCCAGGAGGGCGCGAATGGCGCTGTCGTCCTTGCCGAGGTCGACACAGGCCAGGGCGCGGTCGACGTGGAATCGGGCGCGCCACGTCGGGGGAAGCCGGTGGAGTTCGGGAACGGCACGGGCCGCGGTCAGGGCCTTCGCGCCGCGCTCCATCTCCACCAGGAAGTTGACCTTGGCGACACCGACATTGGTCGGGCCGAACGGTGTGGCGTAGTCGAGGCGGTCCTCTCCGATGCGGGAGGCGGCGGCCGTCGCCATGTTGAGCAGTTCGTCCACGGCGTCGTGCTTGCCGCGTCGCACGGCCGCGGTCGCCGCACGCAGCAGCAGGATTCCCCACAGGGACAGATCGACGGGCCGGGACCGGAATCCGGGCTCGATCCGCTCGGCGGCGGTCAGGGCGACGCGCTCGGCGTCCTCCAGCCGACCCTGCTTGGTCAGGATCCACGACAACGTGGAGACACCCATGGTCTCGAGATGCGGATCGTCCGACCGCCGGGCGGCCTCCATGGAGCGCTCCAGCGCCGTGAACCCGGCATCCTCCTTGCCCAGTGCGGCCAGCGTGGTGGCCGCCACCTGATACGCCTCGGCGAGCACCGCATGGGCCGCGGCGGCGTCGGTGCCGCTGTGGGCGCGGGCGGCCGTTCTGGCGTCCCGGATGAGCTGGGGCAACAGGACGCCGATGTCGGCCATCCGCCCCTCGCGCCGGACGCGTTCGGTGGACCGTAAGGCGGCGCGCAGCGCCCCGATGGTGGGCGGGGCCTCGGGATCGGCGTCCTCACCGAGGAGTTCGGTCAGCGGGGAGACGGCCTGCCGCAGCGCGAGCACGGACGGCGAGTCGCCCTCCTGGCGGACCTCGAAGGTGGTCGGCTGACCGATCAGTACGGACGGTTCCACATCGAGCGCGCGGGCGAGGGCATTGATCGTCGAGAGCCGCGCCGTCTGCCGCTGGCCCTGTTCCAGCTTGCGCACCACGTCCACGGACAGCTCCGCCCGTTCGGCGAGCCGCTCCTGGGTGAGCTTGCGCCGGCCCCGGAACCGAGCGATCCGCTCCCCGAGCCCCTGCTCGTCCTCACAGCCCATGGCCCCTGGTCCCCCACTCACCGTCAGGTATCAGGCGGATGTGGCTTCCACGCTACGCCTTCGCGCGAGTCGCATGGGGTGAACCGGTACCCCATACGTCCCCCGGAGGTGCGCGGCGCACCTCCGAGGGACGGTGGACAGTCAGTGCGGATGGGCCGGGGTGAATTCGACGGGGAGGGCGGCCACGCCGCGCATCATCAGGGTGACGCGCCATTCGAGCTCGTCCGCGGGGACGGTGAGGGTGACGTCCGGGAGGCGGTCGAGGAGGACCTCGATGGCGGCGGTGGCGATGACCTCGGCGATCTCGCGGGCAGCCGGGGGGCAGCCGTGTTTGCCGTGGCTGAAGGCCATATGGGCCTGGTTGCCGCCGGCGCCGGAGTGGAAGTCCGGGCGGACGTCGGGGTCGGCGTTGGCCGCGGCGAGGCCCAGCATCAGGCAGTCGCCCTTACGGATGCGGCGTCCGCCGAGCATGGTGTCCTCGGCGGCCCAGCGGCCGATCCAGAACGGGACCGGGGTGTCTTCCCACAGGACCTCGTTGAGCGCCTGGCCGACGCTGCGGCGGCCGCCGGAGAGGGTGATGGCGAACCGCTCGTCCGTCAGCATCAGCCGGAGGGCGTTGCCGATCAGGTCGCTGGTGGGCTGCTGGACGGCGTAGATGGAGCCGAGCAGGTCGTTGATGATCTCGTCGTCGGTGAGCCCGGCGGGGTGGGACACCAGATGGGCGGCGACGTTGACCTGGTCGGGGTTCTCCCGGACGCGCTTGATCAGCGCCTCCATCCGGGTCTGCATCTTCTGCAGCGCGATGGGGGCGTCGTTCCCGGTGAGGTGGAGCGAATCGTCCTGGATGGCGGCGGATTCGGTGTCGTCCAGGCCGTAGAGCCGGGTCACCACCCGCAGCGGGATCTGGCTGGCGTACTCGGCCACCAGATCGGCCCGGCCGCTGCCCGCGAAGGTGTCGATCAGCTGGTCCGCGACGCGCTCGCACCCCGCGCGCAACTCGAACTGGTCCACCGACGCCAGACCGTCGCAGATGGCCTCGGACCGCCGCTGGTGGTCGGCGCCCTCGCTGAACAGCATCGTCGGGCGGTAGCCGACGAAGGTGGTCAACTCCCAGTCGGGCGGCACCAGATGCCAGGAGTGCCAGCGGCGGGAGTCACGGGCGTACAGATTGGGATCGGTGGTGACCCGGACCACCTCGCGGTAGCCGAGCACCGTCCAGACGGGGATCTTGCCGTCCAGCAGTACGGGCACGACCGGGCCGTGGTCCCGGCGCAGCTCGCGGTAGAGCTCCATCGGTTCGTCCCGGAACCGCTGGTAGTCCAGCGGCACCGACCCGGGGGGCACCACCCCGTCGGGCGGCGCGGGGGCCGACGGGAAGGCGGGCTGGGGCGCGGCCCCGGGCAGGTCATCCAGCGGGGACGTGGGGTCAGGGGTGGTCACGCGGTGGTCTCCCCGGCGGCGCCGTTGGTGGACAGGGAGTAGAGGTAGCGGGCGAGCGCGACCAGTACGGCCTTGCTGGAGTCGCGCTTGCGGGCGTCGCATTCGATCATCGGCACCTCGGGCGGGAGGTCGAGGGCCTCCCGCACCTCCTCCAGCGTGTGCTGCGGCTCGGTGAAGTTGTTGCGGGCCACGATGAACGGGGTGCCGTGGTGCTCCAGCCGGTCCAGCGCGTACCAGGAGTCGGAGAGCCGGTTGGTGTCCACCAGGACGACCGCGCCCAGGGTCCCGGAGAACAGCCGGTCCCACAGGAACCAGAACCGCTCCTGGCCCGGGGCGCCGAACAGATAGAGCACCATCTGCTCGTCCAGGCTGATCCGGCCGAAGTCGAAGGCCACCGTGGTGGTGGTCTTGTGGCGCACGAACGAGGCGTCGTCGATGCCGATGCCCGCCTGCGTCATCGTCTCCTCGGTGCTGAGCGGGCGGATCTCGCTGACGGACTGCACCATCGTCGTCTTGCCGACACCGAACCCGCCGACGATCACGATCTTCAGACCGTTGCTCGCACTCTCCCGCAGCGGGGAGTGCCCGGCGCCGCCGGGGAGCGCGGTGCTCACGGTGGTCTCAGAGATTCTGGAGTGCAACGAGCACCTTCTTCAGCGTTTCGGGCCCGGGCAGCCGGCCGCCGGGGCGGGCCGCATGCGGATGGCGCGCGGTGATCCGGCCGGTGTCCAGCAGATCGCACAGCAGGATCTTGACCACGCTGACGGGCAGTTCCAGATACGAGGAGATCTCCACGACCGACAGGGGGCGGCGGCACATCCGCAGGATCTTGACGTGCTCGGACTGCATTCCGGGGGTGGGATCGCTTTCGCTGACGATCAGCGTGACCATGTCGAACCGGCTCTCGTCGGCCCGGCTGCGGCCGCCGGTGACGGTGTACAGCCGGTCCGGGCCCTCCTTGTCCAGCGGACCTCGGATCATGCCCTCGCCCCGCCGACGCTGCCGCCCGCTTCCACCCGCGGAGCGGCCCGCAGATGGTCACCGATCTGCTCGACCAGCTCGTTCATGTTGTGGCCGATGATGCCGACATCGGCATCGTCATGGGCCACCACGGCGAGATGGGCGCCTTCGCCGGCCTCCACGATGAACAGAATCCCCCCGTGGAACTCCGTCATCGACTGCCGTACGCCGCCGCTTCCGTCGCCGAACTCGATGGACGCGCCATGGGCGAGGCTCTGGATGCCCGACGCGATGGCCGCCAGCTGATCGGCCTGGTCCACGGACAACCCGGAGGAGAGGCACAGCTTGAGACCGTCCCGTGACAACACCAGGGCGTGGCGCGAGCCCGGAGTCTTCTCCAGCAGGTTCTCCAACAGCCAGTCCAAGCTGCGGTCGGTGGTGTTCATCGGCGTTCCTTCTGTCACGGCTTGTCGTTCTCGGCAGGCTCGGCGGACTCGGCGGTCTCGGTGTGATCTGCGGATACCGAAGGCTCGGTGTCACACGGTGCACCGGCGGCGGAACCACCGCGAGCCGCCTGGCGGAAGGCGCCGAAGCGGGCTCCGGCTTCCTCGGGTCGTGGACGGCTGGTCTTGGGCTTGGGTTCCGTCTCGGCCGCCTGGGCGGCCGCGCGGGTGGCGGCGGCCAGCGTCTCGCCACGGCGCCGCTTGGGCAGTCCGTTGACCCGCGAGGGCTGCGCGGAGGGCTCCGGCGCGGACGACGGCGACGGGGACGGCGACGGGGCGGTCTCCGGCGACGTGGACGGCGCGGCGGCCGGAGCGGACGCGGTCGGGGCGGGCGCGACCGTGGCGGTGGACGCGCTCGTGGCGGTGGACGCGCTCGTGGCGGTCGACGCGGCGGACGCCTGCCGGGGGACCCCGGTGCGGACGGTACCCGGCGTGTCGAGGACGACGGCGTCCTGGTTGATGTGCGTGACCAGCTGCTGCGGGATCAGGACGACGACACCGGTGCCGCCCCGCGCGGACGGCCGGAAGGAGACGGTGAGCCCGTGCTTGCGGGCCAGACAGCCGACGACCGCGAGGCCCAGCCGGGTGCCGGACAGGGTCATCAGGTCCAGGCTCTCGGAGGAGACGGCCTTCTGGGCGCGGTCCAGGGCGGCCGGGCCCATCACCAGGCCACCGTCCTCGACGGTCACCACGACGCCCGCGTGCGTCTCCTCGACGTACACATGCACCTCCTCGGTGGGAGGCGAGAAGCTGGCGGCGTTGTCCATCAGCTCGGCGAGGGCGTGCATGACGCCCTCGGCCGCGTAACCGGCCACCGCGGCGTTGCTGGTCGAGTGGACCCGCACCCGCTGGAAGGCGCTGATCCGGCCGATCGCGCCGCGCAGCACGGACTCCATGACGATCGGCTTGGTCCACCGGCGCCCGGAGCGGGCACCGGTCAGCACCGCGATACTGTCCGCGATCCGGCCCGCCTGGGCGGTGGCGTGGTCCAGCTTCAGCAGATCGCCGAGGACGGTCTCGTCGTGGCGGTTCTCCATCTCCCGGAGGTCGGCCAGCATGCTGGTGGCCAGCGCCTGGACGCGGCCCGCGGCGTTGGCGCACGCGGCCATCGCGGAGGCGCGCATCCGCTCACCGTCGCCGATCTCGCGCAGCAGGGTCCGCAGCAGATACTGATGGGCCCGGCTGGTGGGCCGCTCCATGCGGGTGATCACGGTTTCCACCGAGCCGCCCTCGCGCAGTTGCCGCACCGCGGACGGAATCGTTTCCTCGGCGAGCCGGGTGGCCTCGATCTCCTGCGCGGCGGCCGCGGTCTCCAGCGAGGTGACCCGCTCCTGGAGACGGCCGATGGTCCGCGAACGGTTGGCGGCGACCGCCAGCGCCACCCCCAGCAGCACGGCGGCGGCCCCGCAGAAGACGGCGACGAAGGCGCGCTGGGCGGATGGCACCGCGGTGGTCACCCACAGTCCCGCTCCGGCGGCGACGACGACTGCCAGCAGGGGGACGGTAAGGGCCCCGCGCGTCACCGAGGGCCCTTTGTACGGATGGCTGGATATGTGTGCTGACATCTATCAGGTCCTCATGGGCGCGTTGAGGGTTTTTGGCTGGACCACGCGGACATCAAGCCGTGGGCGCCACATGTTAGTAGAGTCACGTCAGTTTGACCGGGCCCTCTCGGCACATGGATCATGACGGCCCGTCAAATCGAGGCGCTGCGAAGCGTCATGTTCCGGACGCATATGACGCTGCCATTGACGCCGCCGCCGTCGGCCCGCCCGGCGACGCTATGGAACCGCCCGCCCGGCCCGGATGGGCGCAACGGAATCGCCCGCGCGGCCCGGATGGACGTTATGGAATCGCCAGCTCGGCCCAGATGACCTTGCCGTCCGAGGTGTAGCGGGTGCCCCAGCGCTCGGCGAACTGGGCGACCAGGAACAGCCCCCGGCCGCCCTCGTCCGTCGTCGCCGCGTACCGCAGATGCGGAGAGGTGCTGCTGGTGTCGGAGACCTCGCAGATCAGCGCGCGGTCGCGGAGGACCTGCACCCGGATCGGGCCGGTGGCGTGCCGGATGGCGTTGGTGATCAGCTCGCTGAGCACCAGCTCGGCGGTGAACGCGGCCTCGTCCAGCCCCCACTCCGCCAGCTTCCGCATGACCTCGGCGCGCACCCCGGACACCGCGGCGGGGTCGGACGGCACCTCCCAGGAGGCCACGCGGTCGGCGCCCACGACCCGGGTCCGGGCGGCGATCAGGGCGATGTCATCGCTCGGATTGCTGGGCAGCAGCGCGTCCAGCACCTCGGTGCAGATCTGGTCGGGGGTCCGGCCGGGGTGGGACAGGGAGCGGCGCAGCATCTCCAGACCGGTGTCGATCTCCCGGCGGCGGTCCTCGATGAGCCCGTCCGTATAGAGGACG
>NZ_JAAAYH010000355.1:0-9469 GCF_018035285.1 Streptomyces sp. MK37H
TGCGGCGGCCGCCCCGGCGGAGTGTTCGATCAGTCCAGTCCCAGGTGTCCGACCAGCTCCGCCACGTTCTTGTCCTGCCGGGCCAGATACGTGGCGAACGCGCCACCGGTGGTGAAGGCGTCGGTCCAGCCGTGGCGGGTGAGCTCGGCCTTCCACTGCCGCGAGGTGTGCAGCGCGGTCAGCACCTCGATCCAGCGTTCGCGGTCCGCGGAGCTGATGCCGGGCGGGGCGACGATCCCCCGCCAGTTGTCGAATACCAGGTCGATCCCGGCCGCCTTCAGCGTCGGCACTCCGGGCAGCGCGGCCACGGGCCGGTCGCTGGTGACCGCGAGCACCCTGAGCTGCCCGGCCGCGATCTGGTCGAGGAATTCGCCGATGCCGCTGGTGGCGAAGTCGACCCGGCCGTCCAGTAGCGCGGGGAGCAGATCGCCGCCACCGCCGTCGTAGGCGTCGTAGCGCACCGTCTTCGGCTGGATGCCGACGGCACGGGCCAGCGCCATGGGCAGCAGGTGGTCCGGGCCGCCCAGCGACGAGCCACCGCCGACCGTGACGTCTCCCGGGTGCCTCCGCCACCCGGCGACCAGGTCCGCGATGGTGCGATACGGCGAGTCCTTGCGGACCACCACCGCCTCGGGCTCCTCGATCAGGCGGGCGATCGGGGTGGTCCGCGCCACGGTCACCTTCGCGTGGGCGACATGGGACGCGCCCAGCACGCCGAGGCCCATCTGGAGGGCGAGCCGTCCGTTGCCCCGTTCGTCCACGGTGCGCTGGAGACCGACGGTGCCACCGGCCCCGGGCAGGTTGAACACCTCCATGTCCGAGGTGGTCCCGGTCTCCTCCAGCACCCGGGCCACGGTCCGGGCCGTGGTGTCGTAGCCGCCTCCGGGTGTGTTCGGCACCAGGATCCGCAGCCCGTCGTCCCGGGTGTCCCCGGTGCCCGGCCAGGTGCCGCAGGCGCCGACGAGCAGGGACAGCACAGCGGCCAGGGCGCCGGACAGGACGCGGGTGCGGGTGCCGGTGCGGCGTCTCATGGCACCTCCCTTTCGCTTCCCATACGGCGGACGCCATGATTGTGCGGCCTGGTGGACAATGCGCCCAGGTTGTGTCAGCAGGAGAGATTGAGTTCATTGTGGTCGCCGCGTTCCGTCGCCAAACGCTCGCGGGCGAGATGCTGCTCCTCCAGCTCGCCATCGTCGTGGTGGTGCTGATGGCGGTGGCGGCGGTCTCGCTCGCGCAGTCGGAGGCCACCTTCAACCGGGTGGAGGGCCGCCGGGTCGGTGCGCTCGCCGAGCAGCTGGCCGCCCAGCCGCTGGTGCGCAGCAGGCTGGTGGGGCCCTCGCCGGCGGAGGCGCTGGCCCCGCTGGTGTACTCGGCGCGGGTGCAGTCGCGGGTGACGTCCGTCACGGTGGCCGACCGCCACGGGCGCGTCGTCAGCTCGACGAATCCCACGGTGCTCGGCGACCGGCTGCCGCGGGGCGAGGGGGCGGGCGCGGGCCGTGGCTGGTCGGGCACGCTGGACTGGGACGGCAGCCGGGAGCTGGTGGCGCAGGTGCCGGTGCTCGGCGCGACGGGGGACGACCTGGGGCGGCATCTGGGCACGGTCATGATCGGCGAGGCGTCTCCCACGGTGTGGCAGCGGCTGAGCGGCGCGTCCTCGTACCTGCCCGTCTACCTCGGCGTGGCGAGTGCGCTCGGCGTCGTCGGCTCCTGGCTGCTCGCCCGGCGCGTCAAACGGCAGACGCTGGGCCTGGAGCCGCGCGAGATCACCGGGCTGGCCGAACACCGCGAGGCGATGCTGTACGGCATCGCCGAGGGCGTCGTCGCCCTCGACCCACAGCACCGGGTGACCCTCGTCAACGACATGGGCAGGCGGCTGCTCGACCTGCCCGAGGACTGCGTCGGCCGGAACCTGGCCGAGCTCGGCATCGAGGGCCGGCTGCTGGACGTCCTGGCGGGGGCGCGGAGGGAATCGGCGGATCCGAAGGACGAGGTCGTGGTCCGGCACGGCCGGGTCCTGGTGATGAACCGCATGACGGTCGTCAAGGACGGACGGCCGCTCGGGTCCGTCACCACCCTGCGGGACCGCACCGAGCTGGCGAGGCTGGAGCGCGAGATCGGCTCCTTCCGCTCCACCTCAGAGCTGCTGCGCGCGCAGACCCATGAGTTCGCCAACCAGCTGCACACCATCTCCGGGCTGATCCAGATCGGCGAGCAGGAGGAGGTGGTGCGCTATATCCGGGCGCTGAACCAGCGCCGCCAGTCGCTCGACATGTCCATCGGCCGCCGGGTCCGCGACACCGCCATCGCCGCCCTGCTGATGGCGAAGGCGTCCCAGGCCGCCGAGCGGAAGGTGGCCCTGCGCCTGTCGGACCGCACCGCGCTGGACCGGCTGACGCCCGAGGACGCCGCCGATGTGGCGACCGTGGTCGGCAACCTGGTCGACAACGCCATCGACGCCACCACGTCCGAGCACGGCGGTGGGAACAAGGATGGCGGCGGGGACGGCGACGAGCCATGGGTGGAGGTCGAGCTGCGCCAGGACCACACCAGTGTGGAGATCGTGGTGCGCGACTCCGGCCCCGGCGTCGCCCCCGGACTCGCCCAGGAGGTCTTCGCCCACGGCTTCACCACCAAGGCCGCCAGGGAGGGCGAGCGTGGTATCGGACTCGCGCTCACCCGGCTCGTCTGCGAGCGCCGCGGCGGCGAGATCGCGGTGACCAACACCAGCCAGGGCGCGATGTTCAGCGCCCGCATGTCCGTCAGCCACCCCGCCGACGCGGTGGCGGAAGGAGCGACCCGATGACCGAGTCGGCCGGCACGATCGATGTGCTCGTCGTGGACGACGACTTCATGGTGGCGCGCGTCCACCGCACCTTCGTGGAGCGGGTGGCGCCGTTCCGCGTCGTCGGCACCGCCCACACCGGCGAGCAGGCGATCGAGGCGGTCGACGCGCTCCGGCCCGACCTGGTCCTGCTCGACCTCTATCTGCCGGACCTCTTCGGCCTGGACGTCATCCCACGGCTGCGCACCGCCGGGCACGACTGCGACGTCATGGTGATCACCGCGGCCCGGGAGGCCGACGCGGTGCGCGGCGCCGTCCGTCAGGGCGTGGTCGACTACCTCCTCAAGCCCTTCGACTACGAGGACCTCCAACCCCGCCTGGAACGCTATGCGACCCAGCGCGGGCGGCTGCTCACCACGGTCGTACGTGGCCAGGCGGATGTGGACCGCGTCCTGGCCGGGGCCTTCGCACCCCCGGCGGGCGGCGCCCTCCCGAAGGGCCTGAGCGTGGAGACCGCCCAGCTCGTCGAACGCGCCCTCCGCGAGGCGGACGGCACCGTCTCCGCCGCCGAGGCGGCCACCGCCATCGGCATCTCGCGGGTCAGCGCCCGCCGCTACCTGGAGTACTTCCACGCCACCGGCCACGCCGACGTCTCGCTGCGCTACGGCACCGCCGGGCGCCCGGAGCGCCGCTACAGCCGGCGGGCGTAGGGCCCCTGACGGGTCCCCATGTCCGTCCCGCTCCGGGCCGGGAGGGCGACCACTGGCCGAGACGGCCGAACGAGCCTTGTGAGAACTCTTGACTCGGGTGGGCGCGTCCACCAAGATCCCCGCTGGAATCGATTCCATGGAATCGATTCCGAGGCCCGCCGTCCCTGCCATCACTCCCCCAACCTCACCACCAGGACGGCGACTTCGCCGCACCCGCACGAGCCCGCCCCAGCGAAAGGCCGCATGTGGACGCCACCGTTACCCTCAAGGACGTCGCAGCCCGCGCGGGTGTCTCCGTGGGGACCGCGTCGCGGGTGCTCTCCGGCCACTCGGCCACCTCACCCGCGGCCCGCGAACGGGTGCGGGCGGCGGCCACCGAGCTCGGCTACCGGGTGAACGCCCGGGCGCAGGCGCTGCGTTCGGCTCGCAGCCATGCGGTGGGGCTGCTCGTCTCCGACGTACGCAACCCGTTCTTCGCGGACATCGCCCACGGCGCCGAACAGACCGCGCTCGCCTCGTCGTACGTCACGCTGCTGGCAAACGCCAACGAGGACACCGCACAACAGGACACCTACCTGGATGTGTTCCTCACCCAGCGGGTGGACGGCATCATCATCGCTCCCCAGGGGGAGGGCCGCGGCAATCTGCGCGCTCTGGAAGAGGCGCGGGTGCCACTGGTCTTCGTGGACCGCACCGTGGACGGGTTCGATGTGCCGAGCGTGACCGCCGACAACGCACAGGGGGTCGAGCTCGCCGTCGCCCATCTCGCCGAACAGGGCCACACCCGCATCGGATACATCGGCGGACCGCCGTCCGTGTCCACCGGGCGGGCGCGGCTCAGCGCGTTCCTGGAGGCGGTCGCCCGCCACCACCTGGACGACGACCCCGCGCTGATCACGGCGGGGGACTTCCGCCGGGCGAGCGGTGGCACGGCGGCCGGGAAACTCCTCGCGCACCACCGGCCGCCGACCGCGTTGCTCGCCGCCGACAGCCTGATGGCGGTCGGCGCGCTGACCGAGGTGCGCCAGCGCGGTCTGCGGATCGGCGAGGATCTGGCTCTGGTCGCCTTCGACGACATCGAGTGGTTCGGCGAACTCGATCCCCCGCTCACGGTGGTGGCCCACGATGCCCGCGCCTTAGGGGCGACCGCGATGCGACTCCTGCTCGATGTCATCGACGGCGGCACGGCCGAGTCGGTCGTCCTGCCGATGCGGCTGATCCCCCGCCGGTCATCGGCGGCGCGACCGCACACCGCTGCCAGTCATCCCACCGCCTGACGACCCGACCCGTCCATAACCCGCGGTCCATAACTCGCACACTCCGCGGACCCGCCCACCCCGCGGTCCCGCCGCCTCGGCGTGGCGTCCGCGGAGCGGCCCACCCTGCCCGACGCACAGACGAAAGGCTGACCATGCGCATCGCACTCGGCAACGACCACGCGGGGCTGACCCTCAAGGAACACGTCCGCCAGGTGTTGCGACGTCTGGGACACGAGGTGGTCGACTTCGGTCCCGACACCGACACCCCCGTCGACTTCCCCGACATCACCTTCGCCACCTGCGACGCCGTACGCAGCGGGGAAGCCGACCGCGCCGTGCTGGTGTGCGGGACGGGCGCGGGGGCGCTGATGGCCGCCAACAAGATCGCGGGCATTCGATGCGGCCTCGGCCATGACGTGTACTCCGCCCACCAGGCCGTCGAGCACGACGACGCCAACGCGCTCGCCATGGGTGCGTGGCTCATCGGACCGGCCATGGCCACGGAGGTCCTGGAGTCGTTCCTTGGCGCGACGTTCGACGACGACGCCGACACCGTACGCCGCGTGGCCAAGCTCCGCGATCTGGAGCTGCGTTCGGCCCGCGAGCTCGCCAAACACATCTGATGTCCGCGAAACACATCTGATGTCCGCCGACCACATCTGACGTCCCCGGCACACCTCGTCCCCAACCCATCTCCTCCCCGGCACCTCGTCCCCGGCACACCTCCGCTCGAAGGGAACCGGTATGACCGCTCCTACCTCACCCTCGTCGCCCCCGCCCCCGCCTCCCGCACGAGGACGCGTCAGGACAGCCCTCGCGTCCGCCGTCGGCACCTGCGTCGAGAACTACGACTTCGTCGCCTACGGCACCGCGTCCGCCCTGTACTTCGGCGACGCGTTCTTCCCCAACTCGGACCCGGTGGTCGGCACCCTGCTGGCCTTCGTCACCCTCGGCGTCGGCTTCCTGATGCGCCCGATCGGCGGGGCCGTCGGCGGCTATCTCGGAGACCGCCACGGACGTAAGCCGGTCCTGGTCGGCGCCCTGCTGACGATGGGCATCGCCACCGTCCTGATCGGCATGCTGCCCACCTATCAGCAGGTCGGAGTGGCCGCGCCCGTACTGCTGGTGGTCATCCGCTGTGTCCAGGGGCTGGCGTTCGGCGCCGAGTGGGGCAGCGCCGTGATGATGACGTACGAGCACGCGCCCCGCACCCGCCGCGGCCTGTACTCGGCGATACCGCAGGCCGGTAACCCCCTGGGCATCGCGCTCGCCAACATCGCCTTCCTGCTCTCCTCCGCCCTCGACTCCGACTGGGCCTGGCGGCTGCCCTTCCTGGCCAGCGCCCTGCTGATCGTGGCCGGAGTGGTGATCCGGATGAAGCTCACCGAGTCCCCGGAGTTCGAGGCCGCCCGGGCGAAGGGCACCACCGTCCGCAACCCGCTGCTCAGCGTGGTGCGCGAGGACTGGCGCAATATCCTGCGCATCATCGCCCTGCGCGTGGTGGAGTCCTGCGCCTACTACCTGACGGCCACCTATCTCCTCTCCTACATCACCGACCGCGACGACGGCGACCGTGGCGTGGCGCTCGCCGGTGTGGTCACCGCCAGCCTGCTCGCCACCGCGACCACCGTGCTCTCCGGCGCGCTCACGGACCGCGTGGGTCGCCGCACGGTGTACCTGGTGGCCTGTGTGCTGGCCGCGGTCTTCGGCTTCCCGATGTACCTGATGGCCAACACGGGGGCTCCGGTGCTCATCGTGCTGATCTTCCTGATCGGCATCGGGGTGATCCACGCGGCGCTGACGGGCACACAAGCCGCCTGGTTCGCCGAGCTGTTCAACACCGCCACCCGTACGTCCGGGGCGTCCCTCGGCTACCAGACGGCGGCTTCGGTGGCCGGTTTCGCGCCGTTCCTCGCCGTGCTGCTCGCGGAGTCCTTCGGCTGGGCGGGCCCGGCCGGACTCTATGTGTGCATCGCGCTGGTGGGACTCCTCGGGGTGCTGTCCACCCGCGAGACCTGGAGCCCCGAGCGGCGCACGGTCCTCCCGGCCGGGCAGCCGCGGCGAGCGGCCGACCGCGAACGGCACCCCTCCCGCTGAGCCGAGGGAACCGTCCCCCTCCCGCTGAGCCGAGGGGCAGTCGGCCGGTGGGCCCGGACACGGCGCCGGGCCCGCCGGTCAACGACGTCAGGGCTTGCGGGCCACCGCTCCGTACATCGCGATGTCCTCGTCCTTGATGTCCTCGGTGGCGGTGGCGTCCGGGCGCCACTTGTGGACCTGGGTGAGGCCGGGCTCGACCAGCTCGAGGCCGTCGAAGAACCGCTCCGCCTCGGCCTCGGTGCGCAGCCGCATGGGCATGTCGCGGGCCGCGTACTCACGGGCGACCCGGGCCACCTCGTCCGGCGCGAAGTCGGCGGTGCCGATGGACATGGCCAGGTAGCTGCCGGAGGGCAGCGGTTCCAGGAGGCGGTTGACGATTCCGTAGGCGTCGTCCTTGTCCAGGACGAAGTGCACGATGGCGATCACCGTCAGGGCGACCGGCCGGGTCAGGTCGAGGGTCTCGCGGAGTTCGGGGGCCCGCAGGATGGTGGCGGGCTCGCACATGTCCGCTTCGACATAGGCGGTCCTGCCCTCGGGGGTGCTGGCGAGCAGGCCCTGGGAGAGCGTGAGGACGATGGGGTCGTTGTCCACGTAGACGACCCGGGAGTCCGGGGCCACCGTCTGGGCGATCTCATGGAGGTTGGGCGAGGTCGGGATTCCGGTGCCGATGTCGAGGAACTGCCGGATACCCGCCTCCTCCGCCAGATAGCGCACGGCCCGGTTCATGAAGTCGCGGTTGGCGCGCATGTGGATCGGCAGGGCGGGCCACTCGCGGGCCATGGCGATGCCCGCTTCCTTGTCGGCCGGGTAGTAGTCCTTACCGCCGAGGATGTAGTCGTAGATACGTGCCGAATGCGCGCTCTCGGTGTCGATGCGGTCGGCCGACCAACCGTTGTCGCTCAAGGCGTCCCCTCCCAGTGGATCGTCAGTTCGCTGTTGGTGTGCCCCCGGTCGCGCGGGCCTGGACGGGCCCGCGCGACCGGGAAGGATGCGGCGCCGTGGCGCTAGCAGAGGAAGTCGGCGTCGCCGGCCTTCACACCCGCCAGAAACCGGGTCATCTCGTTCGTGCTGAAAACCAGTGCGGGGCCGCCGGGGTCGGTCGACTGGCGCAGCGCCACCCGTCCGTCGTGCAGCTTCTTGGCTTCGACGCAGGCGCCCCCGGCGTCGTCGCTCCACGGCTTGGACCAGCCCAGGGTGCCGAGGTCGTGGGAGGACATGCCGCTGCGTATGTGGTGGTGCACTTCAGAGCTCCTTGCGAATTGCGCCGAGGACGGCCTCGGTTTTCCTGGCGGGCACCGACTGGGCGCCCATCCGGTCCAGGACCTCGCGATACACCACCACGTCGTCCTCCTTGTCCAGATACACGGCGCCAACCAGGCCGCTGAGGTAGACGATGTCGGGCAACTCCGGAGCCCTGAACCGGAAGACATGGAACGCACCCGCCCGCATGGCCGGATGCGGGCCGCTCCCGAACGGCATGATCTGCACGGTCACCTGGGGAAGGGCGCTGACCTCGATCAGATGGTCGATCTGGGCGCGCATCACGGCCGGGCCGCCGACCGGCCACCTCAGCACCGTCTCGTCCATCACGACCCACAGCCGGGGAGGGGATTCCCGGGTCAGCAGTTCCTGGCGCTGCATCCGCAGGGCGACCCTGCGCTCGGTGGCCTCCGACGGAGCGTGCGGGTTTCCGGCGCTGAGCAGCGCACGGGCGTAGTCCTCGGTCTGCAGCAGCCCGTGGACGAACTGCGCCTCGTAGGCGCGGATCTGAAGCGCCGCCTGCTCCAGATTCAGATACGCGGCGAACCAGTCCGGCATCACATCGCGGTAGGTGTGCCACCAGCCGCGCTTGTTGGCCTCGCGGACCGACTTCAGGAAGGTGTCGAGCTCATGCCGGTCGGTGATGCCGTACGTCTGGAGCAGCTTCTCCACGTCCGCGAGTCTGAGCCGGGCCACCTTGGCGGCTTCCATCCTGCGGATCGTGGAGTGGCTTACCCCGATCGCCGCGCCCGCCTGTTCGTAGGTCAGGCCGGCGCGCGTCCGCAGCTCCTCCAGCTGCCTGCCGAGGATCATGCGGAGGACGGAGGGGGCACCGCCCCATGCGGTTTCCGCCGCCAACGCTCTACCTCCCCACACCGGGCTACGGCTGCAGTCTGTCACGGTCGCCGGCTGCGCGAACGGCATCCCCCCGATGGCAACTTGCAATTTTCAACTTACCGCTTGCAAGTCGTTCGTTGCACCTGCCACAGTGGTCACACCGTCCGATCACGGTAGGAACGCTTGCGTGGGTACGTCCGTAGGCACTGCGCAGTGCGGGAACGGCCCGGTCATGATGCGCAGGCAGACGAAAGGTGGCCGCTTGTGGCTCCCCTCGCCCTTCCCCTGACTCCCCTTCGGACGTCCCGGGAGCAGGACACCCATCCGGGATATGCCCTACGGCTTCCGGCCACCGCCTCCTCGGTGAGCACGGTCCGCGCGGCCGTGCGCGAGTGGCTGCGCGCCTGGGGCGTGAGCGCCCACGTGTGCGACAACGCGCTCCTCGTGGTCTCCGAGCTGGTCACCAACGTGATCACGCATACGCTCAGCGATCACCTGGAGTGCAGGCTGAGCGTCGGCGGGGG
>NZ_JAAAYH010000356.1:0-9460 GCF_018035285.1 Streptomyces sp. MK37H
CCGGTTCGGCCGCTTCCGCCGGTGCTTCCCCCTCCTCGTCGTCCGGCTCGCGCCACCACCCCGCCGGAGCGGCCCCACCGCTCATCGGCCGCCGCCGGGACCGGGACCCGCGGCCCCGGTTCGTACCACCCGGAGGTCCAGCGCCACCGTTCCGTCCGTGGCGGGCCGCACACCGGTGACGGTGACGGCCGTGCCCGACAGCCGCTCCTGGTCGAACAGCGCCCGTGCCAGCGGGTTGATCAGATGTGTCTCCAGCAGCATGCCGATGCCCCGGCCACCGTTGTCGACATCCGCCGTGCAGTAGGTGGACAGCGCCTGATGCGCCTCGTCGGAGAGGCGCAGATGCACCCCTTGATCCTCGCGCAGAACCCGCTGGATGTTGCCCACCTGGGAGTCGAAGATCTCGGCGGCCACCTTGGCGTCGATGTAGTCGAAGACCACCACATTGCCGCCGAAGCGGTTCATCAGCTCCGGACGGCCGATCCCCTCCACGAAGTGATCCTTCACATTGGCCAGGATGATCTCCTCCAGCTGGTGGTACGGCATACCGGGCTCGGCCACCCGCCCTTCGCGCCCGCCCTCGCCGGTCCGTTTCCTGACCCCGAGGTTGGAGGTGAAGATGAGCACGCATTCGCTGAAGTACGTGGTGACCCCCTGCCCATCGGTGAGCCGGCCATCCTCGAGCACCTGGAGAAACTTGTCCAGCACCCCCTTGTCGGCCTTGTCGATCTCGTCGAACAGCACCACCCGGAACGGGTCGTTGCGCACCGCCGTGGTCAGCTCGCCACCCGCCTCGTAGCCCACGTATCCCGGCGGTGCGCCGAGCAGCCGGTCCACCGAGTGCGGTGCGGAGAACTCGCTCATGTCGAAGCGCAGACAGGCGTCCTCGGTGCCGAACAGCAGCTTGGCCACCGACTTGGCCAGCTCGGTCTTGCCGGTGCCGGTCGGCCCGGCGAAGAACAGCACACCGCGTGGCCGGCTGCCGGGGTGGGACGCCTGGGCGCCGGACAGGCCGAGCGCGGCACGCTTGAGGATGTCGAGGGTCTTGCCGACCGCCTTCTCCTGGCCCTTCACCCGCGCCCGCAGATCCGCCTCGCCCTTCTTGATCTGCTCGCGGATGTAATCCGCCTGCCACGGGTTGTCCTTGACGCCGAGCTGGTAGACCCGGACCGCGTCCCGCATCTCGGCGAACGACAGCCCGCGGTCGAGAGCCATCCGGGCGCTCTCCCGCATCGCGCGCAGGGTCAGCCCGGCGGTGGCGCGGGCGAAGGTGTCGAGGTCGTGCTCGTCCGGCTGCCGTTGCTTGTCGAGCCGCACCGGCCCGTCGTCCCCGTTGTCCTCGGGCGCGGACGCGGCGGTGTGTTCCTCGGCCAGCAGCTCGGCCATGCGCCGTCTGCTGCCCAGATCGGGCAGCGGGATGCCGATGGTACGGACCCGTTCGCTGCCCGCGACCAGCCAGGTGGGCAGGTCGCGCTCCCCGTCGGCGAGCCAGATCACGGGGTTGAACAGCCGCCGTCCGCTGCCCGGGGAGGAGATCGGCCGTGCGTCCTCGGCCAGCTTCAGGCAGTTGAGGAAGAAGTCCCGCTCCGCATCGCTGAGCCGGGTGACATCGGTGGGGATCCGGGCGGCGTAGTCGATCAACAGCACCACCCGGTAGGGCTGTTGGCGCTGTGCGGTGTCCGGGCGGGGGCGGCCGTCCGGTGACTTCGGCTGCCGCCCCTGCTGCTTCCAGCCGGTGACGATGTCACCCAGGGTCCGCTCCGCGTCGGTCAGGTGGACTGGGGTGTCGGCGCGCCGGGCGCGCCCGGGGCTGGTGGCGTCCCGTCCGTGCAGCAGCTCGCGGACCTCCTTGGCCGCCGGGCCCGCGACGACGGTGAAGCCGTCCGCGATGTCGAAGCGGATCAGCGCCTCGTACCCCTCCTGCCACAGCGCGTTCCACAACACCTCGGTGAGGGTGTGGTGGGCGTCGTACGTGCGCTCGGGGCCGCCCTCGTCGGGGTCCTTGTCGTGGCGGACGAGGTGGATGTCCCGGATGCTGCCGTGCAGGACATACTGGGAGTGGACGCTGAGCGTGCCGACCAGCTCTTCGGCGAAGGCCGGGAGGCTGCGGTCCGCGCGGCCCGGGGAGGTGGCTGCCTCGGTCATACTTACGTCTCCTGGTCGCGGTGGCGGACCTTGGGTCCGGTGCGGTGGTCATGTGCGGGGCGGGCCGCCGTGCGCGGGACCGGCCGCGCGGGTGGCTCGTCGAACTCGAACGGCACGCTGAGCCCGGCCCGTTCCGCCAGCTTCCGCAGCTCCCGCAGATGGTCGGAGGCCTCCACGCACCGCTGCCAGTCGAGGTCCAGGTCGTCGTCGGTCTCCTCGGCGGGGTCGCGCTCGCGGTGCATGGTGGAGACCCGGGCGGTGCCCTCGGCGTCCACGCTGATGCGCAGCCAGTGGTCGTCCCCCCAGCCCGGCGGGGTCCAGTCGATGAACTGCACCGCGCCGGAGGTGGTGTATCCGGCCGTCTCGGGCTCCGACCGCTGGACCGCCGCGCGGATCACCTCTGCGGCGTACATCCGCTGATACGCGTCGACCCGCTCCCCTACGCGGGCCGCGACGCGTGCGCGCTCGGCCTCCTCCAGCGTCCCGCCCTGGTGCAGAAAGCGCTCCAGGACGGCGATCTCCGCACCGGCGTCGGGCAGCGGAACGGGGGTGCCGGGGTGGTCGGCGCGGAGGAAGGCGAGCTGCTGGGCGGCCCACTCCTCGGTCTCCTGCCGCCGCTCGGCGTCACGCGAGACCCGCTCGGCGAAGCGGGCGGCCTCCCGCAGATGGCGCTTGGCCGCGGCGGGCCGCTGGGCGGCCACTTCCGCGGCGACGGTGACCTTCTCCTCCACCAGCCGGTAGTCGGCCACCGCCACATTCCGCGGCAGCAGGGCCAGCAGGTCCGCGCCCAGCCGCAGCACCTCCTCCTCGCTCGGGGCCGCGGTGGCGGCGGGCGGCGGCTGTGGCAGCGCATCGCGCGCCTCGGTTTCGGTGGCCGCCTCCTCGTACGCCTCCAGGGCCTTGACGCGGCGGGCGCGCAGGGTGGCGTGCCAGCCGGTGTCCGCGGGGTGCGCTCCGGCCACCGGGCGGGCGGCGGCCTCCATGGTGGCGCGTGCGTACGCGGCCTCCGCGCGGCGCAACCGGCGGTCGGTGTCGGCCAGCCGTCGCCACACCTCGTCCAGGCTCATGCCGGTCAGGGCCAGCGGCGGCGGCAGGTCGGGCGGTTCCGGTGGCCCGTCGGGTCCGGCGGCCGTGGCGGCCCGCCGGATGCGCGCGCGCAGTGTGTCGAGGCGGGCGTTGGCCCGGACGGCGGCGAAGGCGGCGTCCCGCCAGCACTCGGCGGCCTGCCGGGCGTCCAACTGCCGCTGCCGCAGCTCGGTCTGGTACTCGGCGGCGCGGATGGCGGCAGCCGCGAGCACCTGCGCCCCGGCCATGGTGGCGCGGCCGACGAGCAGCGCCCCGCTGAGCGAGCCGAGGCCGATCAGGGCGGGCACCATCAGGTCGTGCAGCTGGTCCATGGCGGCGTGCAGCGCATGGCCCCCGGCGTTCTGCACGGCGTCG
The DNA here is from genome assembly GCF_018035285.1 of Streptomyces sp. MK37H. NCBI lineage: Bacteria > Bacillati > Actinomycetota > Actinomycetes > Kitasatosporales > Streptomycetaceae > Streptomyces > Streptomyces sp. MK37H. The sequence goes on from NZ_JAAAYH010000356.1 coordinate 3,586, forward strand.
CCGATGTGCTGGCCGACGCCGGTGCCGATGTGGTCCGACAGCCCGGTGCCCTGGACCGTCTGGTGCGGCACTCCGGTGTTCTGGACGGTGTTCTGAAACGTGTGCTGGAGGGTCTCGGCGGCCGGAGGCTGGGGGAAGTACACATCCGGCATCACATCGCCGATGCTGGGGATCGCCTGGCCTGAACTCATGTGACACTCCCTGACGTCGGCGGGGCGGCCGCCCTCGGCCGGCCGGGGCGGACCCGGTCGTCCCGGCCGCGCAGCTCCGCCACATAGCGGCGCCAGCACCGCGTCCGGTGCCAGGTCCACCAGAGGAGGACGGCCACCGTGGCGATCGGCCACACCCAGGGGGCGTAGGCCACGGTGGCCCACAACAGGGCGACGGCCGGGAGGATCAGCAGGCCCTGGACGGGGAAGCGCGAGCCGGGGCGGCGGATGAACCGGGCCACAGGCAGCGCACGGTCGATCAGCAGCCCGGCCAGGGAACGGTCCGGGTGGTAGCCGGGGCTGCCGATGCGATGGGCCGTCCACAACTCCAGGGCCAGGACGGCGGCGGCCGCCGGGACGGCCAGCATCCACGCCGTCAGCACCGCGCGCTGGGCGGGCCATCCGGCCAGATCGCCCAGACCGATCACGAAGATCCATGGGAAGACGAGGCCGACGGCTCCGCCGAGGGCCCAGCCGAGCGTGGGCAGCATGTCCTGTCTGCGCACCCACAGCGTGGCCACGTCCAGGTCGCGCTCCTGGCGGAGGAGGGCGTGCTCGTCGTTCACCCGGCCCTGCGCCTCCGTGGACTCCTGCTCGGCGAATCCGGCCAGCCACTCGGCCAGTTGCATCCGCACCAGGTCGTCGGGGTCGCGTAGCAACCGGCCGTACCAGGCCACCGGCTGCGGGAACGCCGCCTGGATACGGGCGGTCCGCTCCTGGAGCCTGCGCCGGTGCGCGGTGGGGGCCGCGGCGAGCGAGAGGAGGGCTGCGAGCCGGGAGCGGTCGAGCCGGGTGGCGGCGCGCACCTCGGCGCGGCGGTCGCGCAGCCAGGGCGACGCGTGGAGCGCCTCGTCCACGGTGTGCTGCCAGCGGGAGCGGGCCGTCAGCCAGCGCTGCTGCACCTCGGCGAGCCCTTCGCCGCCGGGCCGTGAGTCCAGCAGCGGCAGGATGGTGTGGTCCCGCAGGTCCTCCACGACCGAGAGGGCGAACTCATCGCCGCGCCCGGCCTCCCGCAGCAGATCGCCCAGCCCCGCGTGGTCCAGCGGCACCCCTCGGTAGGAGGCGTCGAGGGTGGGGCCGAGCCAGGAGATCAGCCGCACCATCGTGACCGGCCTGGGCTCACGCGGTGGCGTGGCGGGGTGGTGCGACTCCAGGAGGTCGAGCAGCGCCGTCAGTTCCTCGGCGTCGCGGCCCGGGGCGCCCTCGAACTGCCGTAGCCAGCGGGTGAATTCACTGCGGCCGCGCCGCCGGGAGAGGAGCTGCCGGGCGGGCCGCCAGTTCTCGCTGAACGCCCTGGCCAGTTGCTTCGGCCGGGTGTACCGCTCGTCGAGGAAGGCGAACGGCTCGATGTCCGGGTCGTCCGCCGGGTCCGAGGCGCCGGGGGCCGCGCCCGTCTCCCAGGGGGCGACCGGTGGCGAGCCGCCCACCAGCCACTGCGCCACCTCGTCGGTGCCCCAGCGGTGGTCGGGGTCGCGGGTGAGCAGCCCCCGGCACAGCAGCCGCAGCCGGTGGTCGGTGACCAGGGACAGATCCGGGGCGCGGGAGCTGATCTCCTCGCGGACGAAGTCGTTGTCGGTGAACCGGATGGGGTGGCGCCCGCCGGCCATCTCGGCGACGATCATGCCGAGCGACCACCAGTCGGCAGGCGGATGGATCAGCTGGTGGCGCAGCGACGCCTGCGGGGACATGTAGAGGGCGGTGCCGACCCAGCGCTCGTCCCGGGTGTAGCGCTCGGCGGGTTCATGGGCGGAGACGGCGAAGTCCACGAGGACGAGGTCCGGAGCGGCCGGGTCGAGGCTGCCGAGCACGATGTTGGCGGGGCTGAGGTCCCGGTGCACGATGTTCAGTTCGTGCAGGGTGGTGAGGGCCTCGTGCAACTGCCGTACGACGCTGTGGATGAGCACGGGGTCGGCCGGGCCGGGGTTGTCCCTCAGATATCCGGCCAGATCGGTCTCGCCGCAGGAGGGCGCCAGGTCGTACGGATGGCCGTCGGCCCCGGCGTCGCTGGTCTCGGTGAAGTGGGTGAGGTGGCGGCGCGGGCGGTCCCGCAGCAGCTCCCACACCCGGCGGTCCGGGGCGTGGCCGCGGTGGTACCACTTCAGGATGTGGCTGCCTCGGTCGTCCTCGACGCGGTAGACGGCCGCCTGGTGCGGATGGTCGGGGCGGCGCAGCACGGCCCTCAGGCGGAACCGGCCGCGCAGCGAGACGGGCAGCGCTCCGGTGTCCCCGCGCAGGTCGCGACCCCCGTCCGCGGCCTGCGCGGAGGCCGCCGAGGGGATCTCGTCCTCGGTGGGCCCGGCCGATGTGGCGGCCGCCGACGGGGGCGGCTCCTCGTGTTCGGTGGGCGGCGGCCCGGCGTCGTACGCGCGCCGCCGCTCTTCGGGCTCCCCGGAAACCCCGTACTCCTCGTCGTCCTCGTATTCCGTGGGGGGCGGTTGCTGGTGCGGATGGGTCACAAAGGTCACCTCGTGAACGGGCAGGCGTTGTCGGATTCATGGCGGCGACGACGGCGGCCGGGGGCCGCCGGGCCGTGGATCAAGAAAGCGGAACCCCGGAAATCGGAAATCTGTTCCAGCGCGGCTGGAATTACCGGCGGTACAAAGCCCGGCGGGGAACGGCCGCCGGGAGACCGATTTCCTCTTTCTCGGCCGGTCGCTAGCCTGGTGACCATGAGTCAGGAGCCATTTGAGTCAAATTTGCCCACATACGATCAACTCCTGGAAGAACTCAAAAGCATACGCAGACCCGGACTGCCAGATCTGCGCAGCATCGATCGGCCGGCGCTGCGCGCCGCGGCCGTGGCGGGCGGCTTCTGCGATGGCTCCGACGACGCCCCGGCCGGTATCGAGGCACTGCTCAAGGAGGCGGTACGGCGCCTCGGCGAGCGCGATCTGCTGGGCCAGGCCGCGGCCCACACCTTCGGACTGCTCCCCGACCGCCGGGGCGCGCCCGCCCATGACCGCCGTAAGACGGCCGCCGCCGTGTACGGAGTCACCTCCGAGCGATTCCGCAAGCACCAGGAACCGCAGGTCGTCCAGCAGCTCGCCGAGGCCGTGCTGACCATCCTGCGCGAGCCGCCGCCCCTCTCCGGCGGACAGGGCTCGACGGGTCGGAGCCCCGGGCCGGGTGCCGGGGCACAGCTCCCCGGCGGACCGAGCGCGGCCGGGCAGAGCACGCTCGCGCGCAGCGGCCGGATCAGCCGGACCGGCCAGGAGCCTCCGCTGCGGGTCGACAGTGTGCCGGTCGACGCGCAGAGCACGGTCACCCTGCATGTCTCGCCCATCGAACTGCTCCGGGACGTCGAGGTGCTGGTCTCCTCGGAGAACGTCTACCTGGAGATGTCCAAGACCTTCCGCCCCACGGTCTCCGGCGCGCTGCGCCTGGCCGCCGCCGTACGCGACCCCGCCGGGGAGATCGTCGACGATGTGCTCGCCCGCGAACTGACCGCGTGGCTGCGCGCCCACGGCCGCCCGGGGCTGCCGATCCGGCCGGGCACGGTGGTGCCCACCTCGCCGGGGGCGCTCGCCGCGCGCGGCGTCCGGCGGATCTACCACGCCGCGGTGGCCACACCGCTGGACGATACGTACGAGGTCCGCCCGGAGAGCATCGCCCGCGCGGTCAGCGCGTGCTTCGCGCTCGCCCGGGCCGAGCGCGACCGCTACGAGCCCGCCCTGTCCTCCATCTGCTTTCCGCTGCTCGGCGCGGGCCGGGGCGGACTGGCACCGGCGGTCAGCGCGACCTGGCTGCGCTGGGCGATCCGCGATGAACTCGCCCGGGACGCCCGCTGGCGGGTGCACCTGGTGGTCCGCAGCCGGGAGATCGCCGAGGCGGTGGGCGCGCTGTGAGCACAGCGGCGGAGGCCACGGCGGCCGGTGCCACAGCGTCCGAGGGCACAGCCGCCCCGGCCACGGCCACCCGAACCACGATCGCCCGGACCACGGCCACCCGGACCACGACCGCCCGGACCACGGCGGCCGGTGCCACAGCCGCGGGGCCCGGAACCGCCCCGGCCACAGCCGCCCGGCCCGCCGCGTCCCTGACCACAGCCGCCGGACTCGCCGTACGCCCTGCCGACCGGGCGACGGCACGCCGTACCGACCGGGCGGTCGTCCACCGCGCCGACCGGGCGACCGCACGCCGTACCGACCGGCCCACCACGCGCCGTACCAGCCTGGCCGGCGCCCCCGCTCAGGGGCGCCAGCTCGCACCGGTGAGGGCGATCCCCGCCCGCCGCAACCGACGCTCCAACGCGACCAGTTCGCCGCGCCGCGGCACTCCGTAGAGCCGCACATCGCCGTCCCCCTCGACCATCTGCAGACGCGGCCCGCTCTCCGTCCGGGCCAGATGTTCCTGGTAACGCGCCCGCCCCCGGGCCGTACGCGGCCGCATGCGCTGGTTCGCCGAGCCGCGCCACACCAGGGCGGTGGGCTCGGCCACCCGGAAGCGCCCGGTCACCAACACATCGGCGTGGCGGACGGCGGCGGAGCGCGCCGCGTCGGCTTCCACTTCCTCCTCCTCGTATCCCGTGTACAGGAGGATGTCGATCTCGCGGCCCGCCGCCGGACCGCCCGGTGCCACCGCCTCCGCACGGGCCCGCACCGCCCCGGCCAGCAGGGCCTCCAGGGCGGCGGGCTGGTCGAGCGGCTCGCCGCCGCTGACCGTCAGCCCGTCGGCGCCCCGCGCCAGCGCCTCGCGCCACAGCCCGAGCAGGGACGACACCGTACGGGAGGCGCCGCCCGACGGATCCCAGGTGTGCCGGGACATACAGCCGGCGCAGGCCAGCCCGCACCCCTGGGACCAGATGCCCAGACGCCGCCCCGGGCCCAGGGTCTCCACCGGAAAGTGCGTCTGACTGATCCGGAGCGTGGGCTCCGCGCACCCTGGAACGTTCTCCACCGACCCATCTCCCATTCCCCCGAGGTCGTGTTCCGAGATTCGTGATCAAGAAGGCGTGGCCCCGGAACCGTTCCAGTATGACCCGGCGTCAGGCATCGACGAGGGCGTTCTCCGGTCGACTTCCGGGCGTTTTCAGGATCGTGTCCTACGGGGAGCATTCCCGGGTACGACCTCATCGATACGGTCTGACAGGGAATCGAATCGACAACGACATCGCCATCGTCATCCACATCGACTGCGAGCCTTTTGCGGGAGAAAGCGGAATTCCACTGTCCGCAATGCGGCTGTCCGGAGCGGCAATTCCGCACCGGGGAAATCGGGGGATCCATTTCCATGATCACAACCGACAGTGTCAACGGGGTGGTGCGCCGGGGAAGGCTCGGCCGTACCGCCCGCTTCGCGGCCCGATGGCGGGGCAGGCGCGACGGCGCCCGCGGCGTCCCCCGCGTCCCGCTGCCGGCGCCGCCCGAGGAGGAGCGGGGCAAGATGCCCCCGCCGGCCATCGAGCCACCGGCGCCCGAGCTGCTGATCACCCCGTATGTGATGGAGGTGCGCACCGGCGCCCGCCGGGCCACCGAGCAGATGCGCGCCGCCCTCATCGGACGGGAGCACGCCCTGCTCAGCAGGTTGCGCGCGGAGTCGGTGCGCGTGGTCACCCAGTACGACGTCCGGGAGGACCCCCGGCCCGCGGCGCTCGCGCGGTACGGCCACTGGATGGGCCAGTGGCGCACCAGCGTGGACCGGTGCCGGTCGCATGCCCAGGCCGTCGT
>NZ_JAAAYH010000357.1:0-9357 GCF_018035285.1 Streptomyces sp. MK37H
GTGATGAAGAGCAGGACCCCGGCGAGGAGATAGAGGATCGCCATCCAGATGCCGGAGAAGATCAGCCAGATCAGGTTCAGGAGCGTTTTCACGGTCGGCGGCCTCCTGCCATCTGCTCGAGGCGGGCGATGCGCTCCCGCATGGGCGGGTGGGTGGAGAAGAGCTTGGCCATGCCCTCACCGGCGCGGAAAGGGTTGGCGATCATCAGATGACTGGCGGTCTCCAGACGGGGCTCGGGCGGCAGCGGAAGCTGCTTGGTGCCCGCTTCCAGCTTGCGCAGGGCGCTGGCGAGGGCCAGGGGGTCGCCGGTGAGCTGGGCGCCGGAGGCGTCCGCCTCGTACTCGCGGGAGCGGCTCACGGCGAGCTGGATGATGGAGGCCGCGAGCGGGCCGAGGATCATGATCAGCAGCATGCCGAGGAAGCCGGGGCCCTCGTCGTCGTCGGACCGGCCCATGGGGATCAGCCAGGCGAAGTTCACCAGGAACATCACGACGCTGGCGAGCGCGCCCGCGATCGAGGAGATCAGGATGTCGCGGTTGTAGACATGGCTGAGCTCATGGCCGATGACCCCGCGCAGCTCGCGCTCGTCCAGCAGCCGCAGAATGCCGTCGGTGCAGCAGACCGCCGCGTTACGGGGGTTGCGGCCGGTCGCGAAGGCGTTGGGGGCCTCGGTCGGGGAGATGTAGAGCCGGGGCATCGGCTGGCGCGCGGCCGTGGAGAGCTCGCGCACCATGCGGTACAGCCCCGGCGCCTCGAACTCGCTGACGGGGCGGGCGCGCATCGCGCGCAGGGCCAGCTTGTCACTGTTCCAGTAGGCGTAGGCGTTGGTCCCGAGTGCGACGACGACCGCGATGATCAGCCCGGTACGGCCGAAGAGGCTGCCGATGAGGATGATGATCGCGGACAGACCACCGAGGAGTACGGCGGTCTTCAGCCCGTTGTGCCGGCGGTGCACTGTGTGCCCTCCCGTTGTGCCGCAGGGGAACGCTTTGCCTGGTGTCTCCACCTTCCAGTGGACCCTCCTGAAAAAGTCAACGCCAGGCGAAGGGCACCAGTTCCCTTGTGCACACGGGTGCGGTCCCGCGGGGTCCGCGGGGGTGCTTACCGCAGGGCGCTCGAGGCGAACCGGAGGACCAGTTGCGGGGCACGATGCCGACGACCGCGGCGAGGTCTCGGGCAGCCGCAACGCAGGCGCGGCCCACGGCGCACCGAGCGCGCGGGCGGGGCGGCGCCCGCAGTACGCCGTTACAGCAAGGCGCTCGAGGCGAACCGGAGGACCAGTTGCGGGGCGCCGGAGAGGGCGATTCCGGCGGCGGCGGTGAGGGCGATGGCGGCCGTAAGGGGGACGGCGCGGGTGCGGGTGATGGCCGGCCCAGTGGCGGGCACGGGCTCCGTCTCCGCAGCGGGCTCCGGGGTGCGGAAGAGCACCGCTGTCCACTGGAGGTAGTAGTACAGCGCCACCACCACGTTGAGCGCCATCACCACCGCCAGCCAGCCAAGACCCGCGTCCACCGCCGCCGAGAAGACGGTCACCTTCGCGAAGAGCCCGATGACGCCCGGGGGCAGCCCGGCCAGGCACAGCAGGAAGAAGGCCAGGGCCAGGGCGGCGCCCGGGCGGGCCGCGTACAGCCCGCGGTAGTCGGTGAGCCGGTTGGCCGGGCTCGTACGGGCCACCAGGGCGGCCACGGCGAAGGCGCCGAGGTTCACAACCGCGTACATCAGGGCGTACGCCACGGTGGAGCCGATGGCTCGGGAAGCGTCCTTGCCGGAGTCGGCGTAGCCGGCCGCGGCGATCGGGACCAGCAAATAGCCCGCCTGGGCGACGGAGGACCAGGCGAGCAGGCGTACGGCGCTGAAGGCGCGCTCCGGGCGCTGGCGCAGCGCCGCGGCGTTCCCCGCGGTCATGGTGAGGGCGGCCAGGACGGCGCCGGCCGGGCCCCACACATCGGCGTAGGAGGGGAAGGCGAGGACGGTCACCAGGATGAGGCCGGAGAACCCGACCGCCTTACCGACGACGGACAGGTACGCCGCGACGGGCACCGGCGCGCCGACGTAGGTGTCGGGCACCCAGAAGTGGAAGGGCACGGCGGCGGTCTTGAAGGCGAAGCCGACCAGAGTGAGCACGACGCCCGCCTGGGCGAGCGTGTCCAGCCGCGGGTCGACATGGGTGAGGGCGTCGGCGATCCGGGACAGGTGGAGGCTGCCGGTGGCGGCGTAGACGAAGCTGACGCCGAGCAGCATCACGGCGGTCGCGGTGACCGAGGAGAGGAAGAACTTCAGCGCGGCCTCGGAGGAGAGACGGTCGCCGCGGCGCAGGCCCACGAGGGCGAAGGCCGGGAGCGAGGCCACCTCGAGGGCGATGACCAGGGTGGCCAGATCGCGGGAAGCGGGCAGCAGGGCGGCCCCGGAGGCGGAGGACAGCAGCAGGAACCAGAACTCGCCCGCGGGCAGTTTGAGATCGTCGAGGGCGCTGAAGGACAGCAGCGCGGTGAGCAGCGCCCCGCCGAGCACCAGGAACTGGATGACGAGGGCGAAGGTGTCGGCCGTGTAGCTGCACGCGTGGGCGCCGGTGGTCAGGCAGAAGGTGGAGCGGTCGCCGTCCAGCAGCGGCAGCAGGGCGAGCGCGGCCAGGGCCAGTCCCGCTATCGCTCCCCAGCCCAGCAGATGCTTCCTGCCCTCGGGCAGGAAGAGGTCCGCGACGAGGACGGCGAGGCCTGTCAGCGCCGCGATGGTGGGCGGTGCGACGGCGAGCCAGTCGACGGACTGGACGAGGCTCGTGGCGAGGCTCGAGGCGTTCGGAGTCATCGGGTGCCTCCCGCGAGGAGCTGCTGCACGGCCGGGTCGGTGAGGCCGAGGAGGACCGCGGGCCACAGTCCGGCGAGGACGGTGAGGGCCACCAGGGGGCTCCAGGCGGCGAATTCATGGCCGTGGACGTCGGCCAGGGCGGGCCGGTCGGCCTCGGTCCCGGTCCCGGGCTCGATCGGATGGTCGCCCATGCAGACGCGCCGTACGACGATGAGCATGTAGGCGGCGGTGAGCAGGGTGCCGAAGGCGGCGAGCGCCATATAGGTGAGATACGCCGGGCGGCTGAGCCCGTCGGCGGGGTCGAAGGCGCCGAACATGGCGAGCATCTCGCCCCAGAACCCGGCGAGTCCGGGCAGCCCCAGGGAGGCCACGGCGCCGAAGGCGAGCAGACCGCCGAGGCGCGGCGCCCTGCCGTAGAGGGCGGCGCCGCTGGTGCCCGAGAGCTGGTCGAGGTCGGTGGTGCCGGAGCGGTCCTTGAGGGCGCCGACCAGGAAGAAGAGCAGTCCGGTGATCAGGCCGTGGGCGATGTTGGCGAAGAGCGCGCCGTTCACGCCGGTGGGGGTGAGGGTCGCGATGCCCAGCAGCACGAAGCCCATATGGCCGACGGAGGAGTAGGCGATCAGGCGCTTGAGGTCGCCCTTGGCGCCGGTGCGTGCGAGGGCGAGACAGGCGAGGGACCCGTAGATGATGCCGACGACGGCGAACGCGGCGAGGTAGGGCGCGTAGGTGTGGGCCGCGTCGGGGGTCATCGGCAGCACGATGCGGACGAGGCCGTACGTGCCCATCTTGAGCAGCACGCCCGCCAGCAGGACCGAGCCGACGGTGGGGGCGGCGGTGTGGGCGTCGGGCAGCCAGCTGTGCAGCGGCCACATCGGGGCCTTGACGGCGAGTCCGACGATGATGGCGAGGGCCGCGATGAGCTGGGTGGTGTGGCTCAGCCCGGAGCCGTTGTCAGTGGCGAGTGCCACCATGTCGAAGGTGCCGCCCTTGAGCCCGACGAGGAGGAGGCCGAGCAGCATGACGACGGAGCCGAGCAGCGTGTAGAGGATGAACCGCCAGGCGGCGCGCTCCCGTTCGGCGCCTCCCCACCGGTTGATGAGGAAGTACATCGGGATGAGGACCATCTCGAACGCCAGGAAGAACAGCATCAGGTCCAGCACCGCGAAGCTGGCCAGGGTGCCGGACTCCAGGAGGAGCAGCAGCGCGACGAAGGCTTTGGGGGACGGCCCGGAGGGCCGGTTGAAGTAGGCGTAGAGCGCGCTGAGGAAGGTCAGCAGCGCGGTCAGCACGAGCAGCGGCAGCGAGACGCCGTCCACGCCGAGGTGGATGCGGATGTCCAGGGCCGGGATCCAGCCGATGTCGGTCTGGGCCTGCATCCTGGCCGGGTGGTCGTGGTCGAAACCGGCGGCCAGGGCGATGGCGGCGGCGAGCACCACGCCGGTGACGGTCACGCCGTGGCGCATGACGGCCTGGTCGGGCCCGCTGCCGCGCAGCCCGGGCGGGGCCGGGAGCAGGGCGGCGACGGAGCCGAGCAGGGGGAGCACGACCAGGGCGGCGAGGAGGAGTTGCTGGACGGTGTGGTTCACGGGTCAGGCTCCCGCTGCGACGAGGACGGCGGCCACGGCCAGGACGAGGGAGCCCGCGAGCAGCGCGCCGAGGTAAGTCTGCACATTGCCGGTCTGGGCGCGGCGGACGGCCGCGCCGAGCAGGCGGGGCGCACCGCCCGCGCCGCGTACGTACGTCTCGACGACCTCGCGGTCGAGGAAGTGGACGAGCCGGGCGGCGGCCCGCGCGGGCCGGACGAACAGGGCGCTGTAGACGGCGTCGAGGTGGAAGCCGACGGCCGCGTGGCGGTGCAGCGGGCCCAGGAGCAGCCGCCCGGGGTCGGCGGGGTCGCTGGCGCCCGCGATGGAGCCGTAGGCCGCCTCGTGGGTGGCGATGGCCTCGGCCTCGGAGACCGCGTCGGCGGCCTCGGGGTGGGCGGCCACCGCGCCGAGCGGGACCCGGCGGGCCCGCGCCGAGCTGTGCCGCCAGGCGCCGTACATGACGAGGGCGCCGCCGAGGGCCAGCCCGGTGCCGAGGACGGACGTGGTGAGGGTCGGGGTGAGGGACTCGCCGTCGAACCAGTCGGGCAGCGTGCCGTAGGCGAGGCCGAGGGCGGCCGTGGGGAGGAACAGCACCCACAGGACGACGTTCATGGCCACCGGCTGCTTGCCGTGGTCGGGGACGGGCTCGCCCTGGCCGCGGAAGGCGAGCAGCCACAGCCGGGCCGCGTATCCGGCGGTGAGGAGCGCGGTGAGCAGCCCGGCGAGGAGCACGGTCCAGCCGACGCCCTCCGGGACACCGGAGGTGTGGCCGGTGGCGGCGTGCTCGGCCGCGCCGAGGACGGCCTCCTTGGAGAAGAAGCCCGCGAAGGGCGGGATGGCGGCGAGCGCGAGCAGCGCGACCGTCATCGTCCAGAAGGCGTCGGGGATGCGCTGGGCGAGGCCGCTCATCCGGGACATGGCGGCGAGGGAGTTGCTGCCGGCGGCGTGGATCACCACGCCCGCGCCGAGGAAGAGCAGCGCCTTGAACGCGCCGTGGGTGATGAGGTGGAAGACGGCGGCGCCGCGGTCGTCGACGGCCAGGGCACCCGTCATATAGCCGAGTTGGCCGACGGTCGAGTAGGCGAGGACGCGTTTGATGTCGTCCTGGGCGAGCGCGGCGAGCGCCGAGCCGACCATCGTCACGGCCGCCATGGCGGCCAGGACGGCGAGCGCGGCGGCCGAGGAGGCGAAGACGGGCAGCAGCCGGGCCACCACATAGACACCGGCGGCGACCATGGTGGCCGCGTGGATCAGCGCGGAGACCGGGGTGGGACCGGCCATCGCGTCCGGCAGCCAGGTGTGCAGCGGGAACTGCGCGGACTTGCCCGCGACCCCGGCGAGCAGCAGCAGCGCGATCAGGGTGGGATGGTCCAGCGGCACCCCGGCGGTCTCGGAGGTCAGCCGGGTGTGGATCTCGCTGATGCGGAACGTGCCGGTGTCGCCCGCGAGCGCGAAGATGCCGATCAGGAACGGGACGTCGCCGAGCTTGGTGACCAGGAACGCCTTCAGGGACGCCGAGCGCGCGGCCGCGGTCTCCCAGTAGTGGCCCACCAGGAAGTACGAGCAGATGCCCATGATCTCCCAGCCGACGAGCAGCACGATCAGGTCGTCGGAGTAGACGACGAGGAGCATCGCGGCGGTGAAGAGGGAGACGAGCGCGGCGTAGGAGGGGTAGCGGGGGTCGTCGCGCAGATAGCCGGTCGAGTAGATCTGCACACAGCAGGCGACGACGGCGACGAGGACCGCGACCAGGGCGGCGAAGCCGTCGATCTGGAGGGCCAGGTCGATGGGGACCGAGCCGGTGTCGGCGAGCCGGGTCGCGGCGGTCAGCGGGGCCGTGCCGCCGCCCGCTCCGCCGCCCTGCCGTACGGCGACGAGCACGGCGAGCCCGGCCGCGGCGAGGGTCGGCAGCACCGCGAGGGGGCGGACGAAACCGGGGGCGCGGCGGCCCAGCAGGAGCCCGGCGACGGCGCCGAGGAACGGCAGGAGGGGGACGAGAACGGCGGCGGTCGTGGTCGTCACGCGGTCTGCCTCCGGGCGCGTCGTGCCTGGTCTGCGTCGTTGTCAGTGGGGGCTGCCATGCTGTCGTCCATCGGGTCCTGGCCGGCCGACGGGGGGTCGGCCAGGTCCCGCAGCCGGTCGACGTCGGAGGTGCCGCGGTTGCGATACACGAGCAGGACGATGGCGAGGCCGATGCCGATCTCGGCGGCGGCGATGGCGATGATGAAGAGGGTCAGCGCCTGGCCCGCGTGCAGGGTGTCGCGGAGCCAGACGTCGAAGGCGACGAGGTTGAGGTTGACGGCGTTGAGCATCAGCTCGACCGACATCAGCACCAGGATCGCGTTGCGGCGGGCGAGGACGCCGTACAGACCGGTGCAGAAGAGGAGGACGGCGAGCACGGCGGGGTAGGCGAGGTGCATCAGCGCTTCTCCTTGCCGTGGCCGGCGCCCCGGCCACTGTCGGCGCCGCTCTTGCGGGACAGGACGATCGCGCCCACGAGCGCGGCGAGGAGCAGCACGGACAGCGCCTCGAACGGCAGCACCCAATGGCGGAAGAGGCTCTCACCGGAGACGGCGGTGGAGCCCTGCACGCCCTTGTCCAGCTCGATCCAGGTGGTCCGGAAGGCGTCCACGACCACCCACACCAGGGCGCCCGCGGCGGCCACGGCCACGGCGAGCGCGGCCGGGCGGTTGCCCGAATCGGCGTCCGGGGAGCGGCCGATGGGCGCCTTGGTGAGCATCAGCCCGAAGAGGAGGAGGACGACGACGGACCCGACGTAGATCAGCACCTGCACCCAGGCGATGAACTCCGCCGTGAGCAGGAGGTACTCCACGGCGAGGCCGCCGAGCGCCACCACCAGCCACAGGGCGGCGTGCACCAGCTGTTTGGTGGTGACGGTGACGACGGCCGCGCCGAAGGTCGCGATGCCCACCAGCAGGAAGGCGATCTCGACTCCGGTCGGCGACAGGAACCCGTGGCCGGTGGCGGCCAAGTGGACCGCAGGGCTCACGAGGCGGCTCCGTTCCCGTTCTCGGTCCCGTTTCCGTTTCCGGCGGTCCCACCGGATCCGCGCTCGGCCTCGGCCTGCGCGGCCTCGGCGGCCCGCGCGGCCTCGGCGGCGGCGAGCTTGTCGGCGGCCTTACGGGCGGCGGCGATCTCCTTGGGCTCCTCCGCGCGCGGGTCGAGCGCGGGCGGCGCGGGCACCGTCCACATCCACTCGCGGAGCTTGTCCCGCTCATGGGTGAGATCGCGGATGTCCTCCTCCGCGTACTCGAACTCCGGCGACCAGAAGAGCGCGTCGAAAGGGCACACCTCGATGCAGATACCGCAGTACATGCACAGCGCGAAGTCGATCGCGAACCGGTCCAGCACATTGCGGCTGCGCTCGCGCCCGCCCGGGGCGGCCGGGGGGACGGTCTCCTTGTGCGAGTCGATATAGATGCACCAGTCCGGGCATTCGCGGGCGCACAGCATGCAGACCGTGCAGTTCTCCTCGAACAGCCCGATCACCCCGCGGGTGCGGGGCGGCAGCTCGGGCTGCGCGTCCGGATACTGCGCGGTGTGCGACTTCCGGGTCATCGTGCGGAGGGTGACGGCCAGGCCCTTGGCCAGACCGGATCCGGGGATGCCCATCAGGAGATCACCACCTTGACGACGCCGGTGAGGGCGATCTGGGCCAGTGAGAGCGGAATGAGGCAGGTCCAGGCGAACCGCTGCAGCTGGTCCTCGCGCAGCCGCGGATAGCTGACCCGCAGCCAGATCACGACGAAGGCGAGGACGGCCGTCTTCAGCAGGGTCCACAGCCAGCCGAGGCCGTCGGCGGACGGACCGTGCCAGCCGCCGAGGAAGAGGACGGTGGTCAGCCCGCACAGGACGACGATTCCCGCGTACTCGGCGAGCAGGAAGAGCGCGAACCGCAGGCCCGTGTACTCGGTGTACGCACCGAAGATGATCTCGGAATCGGCGATCGGCGCGTCGAACGGCGGACGCTGGAGCTCGGCGAGCCCGGCGGTGAAGAACACCACCCCGCCGACGATCTGCCACGGCACCCACCACCACTCGAACGCGTCGAGGATGCCGGGCAGCGAGACCGTGCCCGCCGCCATCGCCACGGAGGCGGCGGTGAGCAGCATCGGCAGCTCGTACGCCATGAGCTGGGCGGCCGTGCGCAGGCCGCCGAGGAGGGAGAACTTGTTCGCCGAGGCCCAGCCCGCCATCAGCGAACCCAGCACTCCGACGCCCAGCACGGCGAGCACGAAGAAGATGCCCGCGTCCAGGACCTGGCCGACCGCGCCCTCGGCGGGGCCGATCGGGATCGCGACGAGGACGAGGAGGTACGGCAGCAGGGCGACGGCGGGCGCGAGCTGGAAGATCCGCCGGTCGGCTCCGGCCGGTACGACGTCTTCCTTCTGCGCGAACTTCACGCCGTCCGCGACCAGCTGGGCCCATCCGTGGAAGCCGCCCGCGTACATCGGCCCGAGGCGGCCCTGCATATGGGCCATGACCTTGTGCTCGGTCTGCCCCACGACCAGGGGCAGCACGAGGAAGGCGAGCAGGAGTGCGAGCAGTCGCAGCGCGACGTCGAGGACGTCGTTCACGCGGCGCCTCCTGGCTGGTCGTCGGTGTCGTTGTCGGGGGTGGCGTCCGGGGTGGCCGGGGTGCCGTCCGGGGTGCCTGGGGTGCCGGGCGCGGCGTCCGAGGTGGCCGGGGTACCGGGGGTGCCGGGCGCGGGTTTCGCGCCGCGTCCGTCTCCGGACGCCTCGGTCTCCGCTTCCGGTTCCGGTGCCTGCGGCTCACGCGGGGACTCGGCGCCCTCGTCCCGCGCGGGGCGCGCGTGGTGCCAGGGGGCATCGGACGAGCGGCGCTGCGGCGCGGGGCGCCGCGGGCGAGCCGGGGCTTCGGGCGCCGTCGGCTCAGCGGGCGCCGCCGGCTCATCGGCCGCGTCCCGCCCACCGGCGGCCGCGTC
>NZ_JAAAYH010000358.1:0-9348 GCF_018035285.1 Streptomyces sp. MK37H
GCAGCCCGCGGGCCGCCTCGTTCCACTGGGTGACGATGCCGTGCTCGTCGACCGTGGCCTTGGCGGTGGCCCCCTCGCCGACGAGATCGCCCGACCGGACGGACCACTCGTCCCCCGGGGTGTCCGGCCGCGTCATGCTGTCATCTCACCCTTGCCCCGGTCTTCCGCCGTGGGCGAGGTGCCGGCTCCACCGTGGCGCCCTTGGCGGAGAGTGAACCAATGGTCGCGCCTTCAAGTATGCCCACGGTGCGAGGGGTCGGCACACGGTGCGCGGCCTGCGCATGACGGTCGGAAGCCGGTTGTCACTCCCTGCTGGTACTGTCCCGGATCACAGCGAAACGAACAGAAGTTCTGCAAGGGGTGGGGTTTATGGCCATGGTCGTACATGGGGGACATGGCAAGGGTGCCCGTGCGGCCGGTGCCGTGCTCACCGCCGTGCTGCTCTGCGGCGGCGCGGTCGGCTGCGGATCGTCCGGGGCGGACGGGAAGCCCGAGGGCAAGGCGGGGGAGAAGTCCTCGGAGCAGGTGCGGATGGCCCCGGCGGCGGCCGTGCGCGCGGCCGCCAAGAAGAGCGAGAAGCTCACTTCGTTCCGCTACCGGATGAGCGGCCGCACCCCCGAGGACGGGCGGATCGAGGGCGAGGCGGCGATGAGCACCAAGCCGCTCGCCGTCAGCATGAAGATGCGCGCGGTCGGCCAGGGCTCGGACGCGGCGGTGGAGATCCGGATGCTCGACGGGGCGATGTACCTCGACGGGGGCAAGGAGGCCGCCGCCGGGCTGGACGGCAAGACCTGGCTCAAGCTGGACCTCGGGGCGCTGGGCGAGAAGGCGACCGGCGCGGTGGCCGGCGGTTCACTCTCCCGCCAGGCCGACAAGAACCCGGCCGACGAGTCGGCGTTCCTCTCCGGCGCCGACGATGTGAAGCGGGTCGGCGAGGAGACCATCGACGGGGTGCGCACGACGCACTACCGGGGCACCATCAGCCTTCGCCAGATGCGCGCGAGCCTGAAGAACGAGGACGCGGCGACCCGCGAGCGCCGCGAGAAGAACCTCAAGGCGTACGAGGGGATGGGGATCGACCGGCTGTCCATGGACATGTGGATCGACCCGGACGGCCACACCAAGCGGTTCCGCATCCGCGGCGAGGGGGACAAGGGCCCGCTCGACATGACCATCACCTTCTCGGCCCTCAATGAGCCGGTCACGGTGAAGGCGCCGCCGGCCGGCCAGACCATGGACCTCTCCGAGCTGGCGCGGGGGGCCGAGGGCTGATCCGGCGGGGCGGCTTCACCCGCAGGAGGCGCGGCGGGCTCAGGCGCCCGGTGCGCCCGCCCCGGCCGTGAGGGCCGAGTCGTCCTCCACCCGTGCGCCGGGCAGCTGGTGCCGGGCGGCGATGAGGGCGGCGTCCACATCCCGCGTCCCGGTGGAGACGCACAGGGTATAGGCGAGGTCGTCCATCCGCTGTCGTACCTCGGTGCCGCCCGATTCGGCGTGCAGCATCCGCAGCGTCTCGTACTGCTCGATGAGGTTCCGAAGTACGACCGGGTGGGCCATCAGCACGGCAGTGGTCCTTTCTCAGCCGACGGGTTGACGCCAGGCGTGTACCCCCATGGCCGGGGGCCATGTACGTGTTTCATCCAACGGACCTGCGGGGGGATCAGACGCCGCGGGTCAGCTGTCGTGCCGTTCCAGGGGCTGGTTGGCCGGGCCCTGGAGCACCCGGCCGTCGATGCCGAAGCGGGAGCCGTGGCAGGGGCACTCCCAGGTCCGCTCGGCGGCGTTGAACGCCACGAGACAGCCCAGATGGGTGCAGCGGGCGGAGACCACGTGAGCTGTGCCGTCCTCGTCCCGGTAGACGGCGCGGCGCCGCCCGTCCAGGCGGACCACGGCCCCGGTGCCCGGGGCGATCCGGCCGACCGAGCCGGCCCCGGGGGCGCTCAGCCGGTCGCCGACGAAATGCTTCCCGACGTGGAACTGGTGGCCGAGCAGCGCCGGGGCCTCGCGCAGCGCGGTCCCCAGCCGCCGGGGGTCGTACAGCCCGGCCCACTCCGGCCGCTCACCGCCGATGAGCGCGGTGAGCAGCCGGCCCGCCATGATGCCGCCGCTCAAGCCCCAGCCCGCGAAGCCCGTCGCCACATAGGTGTGGCGCGCGCCGGGGTGGAAGGGGCCGACCAGCGGCACGGTGTCGGTCGGGTCGTTGTCCTGGGCGGCCCAGCGGTGGGTGATCTCCACGCCGGGGAAGCGCTCCCGGGTCCAGTCCGCCAGCCGCTCGAAGCGCTCAGGGGTGTCCCCGGTGCCGGGGGTGAAGGTCTCGCCGGTCACGATCAGCAGCCGCTGCCCGTCGCCGTACGGCGCGGTGCGCACCGACCGGGTGCGCTGGTCCGGGGTGATGTACGCGCCCCGCGGATCCCGGTCGGCGGGCAGGGGCCCGGCCACGACGAGTTCTCGGCGCGGCGAGAGCCGGGCGAACAGCAGCGCCCGGTCGAACACCGGGTAGTGGGTGGCGATCACCACGTCCCCGGCCGTCACCACCGCCCCGCCCTCCGTGGTGACCCGGCAGGGGGTGCCCTCCTCCAGACCGGTGGCGCGGGTGTGCTCATGGATCCGCCCGCCGCGGGCGCGCAGATCCTCGGCGAGCCCGAGGAGGTATGTGCGCGGATGGAACTGCGCCCCTCCCTCGACCCGGACCGCGCCCGCGACCGGGAAGGGCAGCCCGGTCTCGGTCACATACGAGGCGGGCAGCCCCGCCTCGCTCGCGGCGTCCGCCTCGGCGCGCATGGTGTCCGCGCGCCCCGGGTCCTCTGTGTAGGTGAAGGCCGGGACGCGCTCCAGATCGCAGTCGATGCCGAGCTCGGCCGCGATCGCCGCCGCCCGCTCGACGGCCTCGGACTGCGACCGCGCGTACATCCGCGCGCCCTCCGGCCCGCGGGTGCGCCGCAGCCGGTCGTAGATGAGCGAATGCAGCGCCGTGAGCTTGGCCGTGGTGTGGCCCGTGACGCCCGCGGCGATCCGGTCCGCCTCCAGCACCGCCACCCGGTGCCCGGCGCGGGCCAGCTCCCACGCGGTGCTCAGCCCCGCGATCCCGGCGCCGATCACGGCGACATCGACCTCCAGGTCCTCGGTCAGGGCCGGGTGGGGGGTGCCGGGCGGGGCGGTGTCCATCCAGTACGACTCGGGCGCGCCGGGAAGTTCGGTCATCGTGGCCGAGTGCCCACCGGCGCCCGCCTGAAGCGGGTGGGGCGGGCGAACCGGCCGCCGGCTACGCCGGGCCCTCGGCCGAGATCAGCGCCGAGGTGGCCCGGGAGTGCAGCGAGTCCAGGGTGGTGAGCTGCTGCCCGGCCCGCTCCAGCAGCTCGGCGAGGCGGTCCGTCTGCAGCCGGGTGTCATGGACGGCCACCGCGAGCAGTGAGCGCCACAGCAGCGCCTTGCCCTCCACACCCATCCGGAGCGCCTCCAGCCCCACCAGCGTGTTCACCCCGGTGCGCCGCCGCGGCCGGCTGCCCGGCGTCAGCCGCGCCGTGCGCTCGGCCGCCCGCGCCGCGCGGAGCTTGCCGCGGCGGACGGGGACGTCGAGCGAGGCCATGCACCACAGCAGCGACCTGCGGTCCTGGACGAGCTCCGAGGTGAGCCTCGCCAGCTCGCCGCCGTAGGCCGAGCGCCGGTGTCGGCGATTGATCCGGCGGGCCAGTCCGACCGCTGCCGTGGCGGCCACCAGATGGTCGTTGAGGTAGATCCCGAGCCACGGCGGCGCGTGGATGCCGCCGGAGCGGGTCGCGGCCGGTACAGCCATGGTCGTCCTCCCGACGCCGGGCCCCGAGCAGCGCTGTCAGGACTCCGGCGGGTACCCGCCGGGAGGACTCCCAAGAGACGGCCGCCGGGGAGCCGCTCCGCGGGCCGCGGCCAGGGCGCGCTGGTGCAGGTCTTCGAGCGCGTCCAGCACGACCGTGCGCTCATGCCACTCCAGCCACCTCCCCGCCCGGGTGGCCAGGTCGAGCAGGACCGCGGTCTCCGCGTCGGTCAGGCTGTGCCTGACCTTGGGCCTGCGCGATCAGCGGGTGCGAGCGCAGTCTGGCGCGCAGATCGACGGTCTCCCGGCGCAGCCGTATCAGCTCCGGGACCGCCGTCCGGCCGCCGTCCCGGGCGGAGGTGTCCCGCGCGGAGGTGTCCCGCGCGGAGGAGTCCCGCGCGGAGGTGTCCGCCCCCGCCGCCGCCCCGCCGCAGGCGGCGACGGCCGCCTCCACGGTGGCGTACAGCCGGATCGTGCCGTCCACCAGCACCGTCCGCAGCAGCCGCGCCACGGGTTCGGTGGCCCCGGTGAGGAGCAGCGGGGCACCGGCCTCGGACAGGGTCCGCGCACAGCGCAGCAGACCCCGCACACCCTCCGCCGTGATCTCCCGGACCCGTGAGAGATCCACGATCACGGCGGCGCCGGGTGTCTCCCGGCCGACCTGCCGCGCGCCCATGAACACGGGGTGGTCCGGCCGGTCGGGACGAGCCCATACCTTGGTCAGACCGGCGGAACGAGTCAACGCGGCCCCGGCGCGCGCATGGCGTGCAGCGGTCCGCGGTGCAGCGGCGTCGTGCGCCACCGCGCGGTGAAGACGCGGTCCGCGAGGGAGCAGGTGACCACCAGGTGGTGCGGGGTCTCCAGGAACGCGATGTCCACGGTCAGCGTGTCCGGGTCCGTCCAGCCCCCGCTCACCGCCGTGGGAACGGACGCCTCCGGCCCGGCGTGCACCCGCCACCCCGCGCCGTCGAATCCCAGATCCAGCCGGGACGCCCGCTCGGCCAGCGAGACGCCCCATCCGCCGGAGCCGTCCTCTGCCACGGTGACCCCGGTCAGGGACGGCTGGACCGCGCAGACGCCGCCTTCGGGGGTGAACTCCGCACCCGACCAGGCGCCGAGGTCCGAGAGCGGCGCGGGCTTCGCCGCCAGCGGTGGCAGGGCGAGCCGGGACAGCCGTCGCTCCAGCGTGGCGTCCTCGTCCTCGCGGCCGGTGAGCGGCGCGTCGCCGAACGCGGGCAGCAGATGCTCCCAGACCGCGTCCAGGACGGCCTGCATCCGCTCGGTGTCCGCCGTTGTGGCGATCACCACATCGTGCTCGGGCAGCACCAGGCAGAACTGCCCGTACGCCCCGTCGCCCCGGTATCCGTGGCGGGACATCCAGAACTGGAGCCCGTACCCCCGCCGCCAGTCCGGCCCCGAGCCGCCTGCCATGGGCTCCTCGGTCGGGATCCACGGCCGGGTCGCGTCCTCGACCCAGGAGGCCGGAAGCAGCCGCTCGCCCTCCCACTCACCGCCCCGCAGATACAGCAGCCCCAGCCGGGCGATCGCGTCGGTGGCTGCGAACAGCCCGCTGAAGCCGAGGTCGCGCCCGGCCGGCACCTGGAGCCAGGCCGCCTCGCCGATGCCCAGTGGATCGAACAGGCGCGGCCGCAGATACTCCGTCAGCGACTGCCCGGTCACCCGCTGGACGATCGCGGCCAGCGTGTATGTGGCGGGCTGGTTGTACGCGAAGACGCTGCCCGGCGCGCGATCCGGCGGCAGCCGCAGAAAGCCGCGCACGGGCTCCTCCGGGTCCAGGCCGAACGCCCGCTCCAGCGTCTCCTCGAGGTGCCCGCTGGCCATGGACGCGACATGGCGTACGAGCATGGCGCGGCTGCCCGGGTCGGTGATCTCCGCCTCGAACTCGGGGAAGTACGAGATCACGGGAGCGTCGAGGTCCAGCAGCCCCTCGGCGGCGGCCAGCCCCGCCGCCGTGGAGGTGAAGCTCTTGCTGAGGGAGTAGAGCAGATGCGGCCGCTCGGCGGTGTACGGCGCCCACCAGCCGGAGGCGATCAGCCGGCCGTGGCGCAGGATCATCAGACTGTGCGGCTCGATGTCCGGCGCGTCCTCGACGGCGTCGAGGAAGGCGTGGACGCCCCGCGCGTCCACGCCCTCGGCGGCGGGGGTGCTGGTGGGCAGCGGATGAGCACTCATCAGACGGGTCCTCGTGGGGTCAGGGGTGGGCTGCGCCAACCCTCCCCGGCGGGGCGGCGGGTGTCCAGAGGGTCTTGTGCCGCCCGGCCGGGCGGAGGGCGCGGCCGCGGCGGGCCGAGGGCCCGTTGAGAGGATCGGCGGTGACGGATCGGCGGTGACGGATCGCCGTTGATCCGCGAACGCACCAGACGCCGGAAGGAACGAACACCTCGTGACCGACTCCGTGACCGATCGCGTGACCGACGACGACGCCGTGCTGACGCGCGTCGAGGGTCGCGCTGGACATCTCACCCTCAATCGGCCCCGCGCCCTCAACGCCCTCACCCATCCGATGGTGACCCGCATCGCCGAGGCCCTCACCGCCTGGGAGCGGGACCCGGCCGTCGAGACCGTGGTGATCGACGGGGCGGGGGAGCGCGGGCTGTGCGCGGGCGGCGACATCCGCCTGATCCACCAGGATGTGACCTCGGGCGGCGGCGCGGCCTCGCGGGCGTTCTGGCGCGACGAGTACACGCTCAACGTCCGGATCGCCCGCTACTCCAAGCCGTATGTGGCCCTGATGGACGGCATCGTGATGGGCGGCGGGGTCGGGATCTCGGCCCACGGCGGTGTGCGGATCGTCACCGAGCGCTCCCGGGTGGCCATGCCCGAGACCACGATCGGCTTCGTACCGGACGTCGGCGGCACCCATCTGCTGGCCCGTGCACCGGGCGAACTGGGCACGCACCTGGCGCTCACGGGAGGGTCGGTGGGCGCCGCCGACGCCCTGCGCTGCGGACTGGCCGACCATGTCGTCCCCTCCGGACAACTGCCCGCGCTGACCCGGGACCTGGCCGCGGAGCCGGTGGCGGACGTCCTGCCCCGGTACGCCGTCGAGGCCCCGGCCGGGACCCTGGACGGCCAGCGGGAGTGGATCGACCAGTGCTATGCGGCGGACACCGTCGAGGAGATCGTGGACCGGCTGATGGCCGTCGGGGAACCGGCCGCCAAGGAGACCGCCGAGACCCTCCTCGCCAAGTCCCCCACCGCGCTGAAGGTCACGCTGGCCGCGGTCCGCGAGGCCCGGGCGCTCGGCTCGCTGGAGCGCGTCATGGAGCAGGAGTACCGCGTCTCCTGCGCGGCCCTGTCCCGCCCGGACCTCATCGAGGGCATCCGCGCCCAGGTGATCGACAAGGACCGCCGCCCCCGCTGGACCCCGGCGGCCCTCGCCGAGGTCACGGACGCGGAGGTGGCCGGTTTCTTCGTGCCGCCCGTCGACGGTGATCTTCGCCTCGCCGACGCTCCGTAGCCGGACGCCCGTCGGCGTCGATGGACGGACCGTCGGCGTCGACGGCTGAAATAGTGTGCCAAGCGGCACACTTCGGAGGGATGGCCCGGCCCGGCGAGCGCTCACCAGCTGCTCTTGGTCACCCCGGGGAGCTCGCCCGCATGGGCCATCTCGCGGAGCCGGATGCGGGACAGTCCGAAGGCGCGCAGATGGCCGCGGGGGCGGCCGTCGATGGAGTCGCGGTTGCGTACGCGGGTGGCGCTGGCGTCGCGGGGCTGGCGGCGCAGTTCCCGCTGGGCGTTGAGCCGTTCCTCCGCCGGGGTCCTGGGGTCGGCGACGACCGCCTTCAGTTCGGCGCGGCGCTTGGCGTAGCGGGCCACGATCACCCGGCGCCTCTCGTTCTTGGCGATCTTGCTCTTCTTGGCCATCAGACCTTCCCTCCCCGGGCGCGGATGCGGGCCACGGCGGCTTCGATGCCGATCGTGTCGACGGTCTTGATGGCCTTGGTGCTGAGGGTGAGGCGGATGTGGCGGCCCTCGCTGGGCAGCCAGTAGCGCTTTCGCTGGACGTTGGGGTCGAACCGGCGCTTGGTGCGGCGGTGGGAGTGCGAGATGTGGTGCCCGAAGCCGGGCTGCCGGCCGGTGAGCTGGCAGTGGGCGGACATGGTTCTCCGTTCGGTCGTGTGGTGTGGATGTCGCGGCAGCGTAGCAGCTAGCTGAAAATGAAAACCACTTCGGTGCATACTGTGGCTCATGGCGCGCAACGAACTACGCCCGATCATCAAGCTGAGGTCCACGGCAGGCACCGGCTACACGTATGTGACCCGCGAGAACCGGCGGAACGACCCCGACCGGCTGACCCTGCGGACGCGAATGGAGGGGCGAGCAGCAGCGCTGACTGGCCCGTGCGATTCAAGAACGCGCGGGAGACGGCGCTGCTGCTCTACGGATCGGGCTAGCGCCTCACCGGCTCGGTGCTGTCGGCCGCGGTGTTCAGATCGCGGTCGAGGGTCTCCGGGGACATCCGGGTGGCGATGAGGCTGACCGCCGTGACCAGCGACATATAGACGGCGACCGGTATCCAGGAGCCGGAGAACGCGGTGAGGAGCGCGCTGCAGATCAGCGGGGCGACCCCGCCGCCGATCAGCGAGGAGAACTCCCGGCCGAGCGTGACGCCCGCGTAGCGGTAGCGCTTGCCGAATGGTTCGGGGAAGTAGCTCATCTGGACGCCGACCGAGCCGTGGCAGGCCAGGATGAAGCCGATGACGATGGCCACGGTGATCGCCACGTGTGAGCCGGTGTTGAGCGCGATGAAGGTCGGGGCCGGCAGCAGCACCAGCGCGGCGGCGATGGTGGAGTAGACCGGGCGCCGCCCGAGGCGGTCGGAGAGCGTGCCGAAGCAGATGGCCGCGAGACCGCCGCACAGGGCCCCGATCAGCAGCACCTGGGGGACGAAGTCCTTGTCGACGCCGACGCTGGACACCAGGTAGGAGGCCATGAAGACCTGGTACGTGTAGGACTGGGTGCTGACGCCGAAGTTCATGAACAGCGCCAGCAGCATGGGCTTCCGGCCGTGCCGGAAGACCTCCTTCACCGGTGAGGCGGGCCGCTCCCGCTGCTCCTTGAGCTCGGTGAAGACCGGGCTCTCGTTGAGCTTGCGGCGCAGCACCAGGGCGATCACGGTCACGAGGAGGCTGCTGCCGAAGATCAGCCGCCAGCCCCAGCTCATCAGGGCGTCGTCGGGCAGGCGTTGGGCGAGGATCCAGGCCACCGCGCCCAGGGCGGTGCCCAGCGCGGCGCCGGTCATGACGAGGGAGGACAGTCTGCCACGGCGTCCGGGGGCGGCGGTCTCGGTGAGCAGGGTGGCGCCGCCGGACTGCGCGGTCGCGGCCATGGTGGCGGTGCACCGGCCCGAGACGAGGACGTCCGCGTCCGCCATGGCGGCTTCGACCGCCTCGGTGTGCCGGGGGTCGGGCCAGTGGACGACCGTGCCGTGGGGGACGGCGGTCTCGAACTCGGCGCGCAGCGGGGCGAGATTGGGGTCGGCGACCACCACGGTCAGGGGGTCGGCGGTCATGAGGCGTCCTTGGTGGCGGGGATGG
>NZ_JAAAYH010000359.1:0-9270 GCF_018035285.1 Streptomyces sp. MK37H
AGCCCGGTCGGTGGGTTCAGGCCGTGGCGGCCAGCGACTTCTCCTCCGTCTCCGGCGTGCGGGGCACGAAGATCACATGCGGGTGGCCCCGGCGCAGATCCAGCTTCAGCCGCAGCCCGCCGGCCCGGACCAGGATCAGCCCCACCGCAGCCGCGGCGGCCGCCGAGATCAGGCCGCCCGCGGCGAAGCCGATGCGCGCGCCGCAGGTGTCGGTCAGCCAGCCCACCAGCGGGCCGCCGATCGGCGTACCGCCGACGAAGACCATCATGAACAGGCTCATCACCCGGCCCCGCATCGCGGGATCCGTCGCGAGCTGGACGCTGGAGTTCGCGGTCACGTTGAACGTCAGGCTGAAGATCCCGATCGGCACCATGAGCGCCGCGAAGAGCCAGAAGTACGGAGTGGCCGCCGCGACCATCTCCAGCACGCCGAACATCAGCGCCGCCCCGACCAGCAGCCGCCGCCGGGCCACCACCCGCCGGGCGGCGAGCAGCGCGCCCGTCACCGAGCCGATCGCGATCAGGGTGTTGAGCAGGCCGTACGTACCCGGCCCGGCGTGGAAGACATCGTCGGTGAAGGCGCTCAGCCAGATCGGGAAGTTGAAGCCGAAGGTGCCGATGAAGCCGACGAGCACGATCGGCCAGATCAGATCGGGGTTCCCGGCCACATAGCGCAGCCCCTCCCGAAGCTGCCCCTTGCCGCGCGGCGCCCGCTCGACCTTGTACAGCTCGCTGGTGCGCATCAGCAGCAGCCCGATGATCGGGGCGCCGAAGGAGACTCCGTTGATCAGGAAGGCCCAGCCGCTGCCCACGGCGGTGATCAGCACACCGGCGACCGCCGGGCCGATCAGCCGGGCGGACTGGAAGTTCGCGGAGTTGAGGCTGACCGCGTTCCGCAGGTCCTTGGGGCCGACCATCTCGTTGACGAAGACCTGGCGGGTCGGGTTGTCGACGACGGTGACCATGCCGAGCAGGAACGCGATGAGATAGACGTGCCAGACCTGCACATGGCCGCTGAGGGTGAGGGTGGCGAGGGCGAGCCCGCACAGCCCCAGCGCGGTCTGGGTGAAGAGCAGCAGCCGGCGCCGGGGACATCGGTCCGCGATGACCCCGCCGTAGAGGCCGAAGAGCAGCATGGGCAGGAACTGCAGCGCGGTGGTGATGCCGACCGCGGTGGAGGAGCCGGTGAGACTCAGGACCAGCCAGTCCTGGGCGATCCGCGACATCCAGGTGCCGGTGTTGGAGATCATGGCACCGGTCGCGAACAGACGGTAGTTGCGGATCCTCAGCGAACGGAAGGTCCCGCCCCGGGCGCGTCCCGCGGTGACGGCGGGCGCGGGATCGGATACGGAGATTCCCGGGGTT
Organism: Streptomyces sp. MK37H; assembly: GCF_018035285.1. Classification (NCBI taxonomy): domain Bacteria; kingdom Bacillati; phylum Actinomycetota; class Actinomycetes; order Kitasatosporales; family Streptomycetaceae; genus Streptomyces; species Streptomyces sp. MK37H. The sequence goes on from NZ_JAAAYH010000359.1 coordinate 1,365, forward strand.
CCGGGGGGTCCCGGGTTTCCGGGGGGTCCCGGGTTTCCGGGGTTTGCGGGGTTCTTCGGTGCGGGTGCGGAGTCTGCTCCGGGTCCCGTACTCAAGTGCGTTCGCCTCCTGGCTGCCTAGGGTCGTTCTTACATATGCGCGAGCTTCTCCAGTACGGGCGCGGCGGCGCGCAGCACGTCCCACTCGTCCTCGGTCAGCTCCCCGACCAGCTCGGCCAGCCAGGCGTTGCGCTTGCGCCGGCTCTCTTCGAGCATGGCCTCTGCCCGCTCGGTCGGCGAGACGACTTTCTGCCGCCGGTCCTCCGGATGCGGCTCGAGCCTGACCAGCCCCTTGGCCTCCAGCAGCGCCACGATGCGGGTCATCGACGGCGGCTGGACGTGCTCCTTGCGGGCCAGCTCGCCGGGGGTGGCGGAGCCGCACTGGGCCAGCGTGCCCAGAACCGCCATCTCGGTCGGGCTGAGCGATTCGTCCACCCGCTGGTGCTTGAGCCGCCGCGAGAGACGCATCACTCCGGACCGCAGGGCACTTACGGCGGCCGCGTCATCGGGGGGCGCCTCCGCCTGGTGCTGGGGGCGGGACAGATCCGGCATGGTCTTTAGCATAACTCATTACCTCGCCTAATGAAAACCCTGGTTTCGCCCTTATTTCTATTTCACCCGAACGAGTGAGTTGACTCCGGGTAGTGACGGACGGCGGCACGCATGAGCGCCCAGGACCACGGGTGGGTCCGGGGCGCTCAGGGCGGAACGCTCATGCGCCAGGGCGCGGGACGACGACTTGATTCAGGCGACTTGATCCAGGCGACTTGGTTCAGGCGACTTGATCCAAGCGACTTGGTTCAGGAGACGCCGAGTGCCTGTTCGATCGGGTTGAGCAGGAAGTACACCAGGAAGCACAGCCCCACCGCGCCCAGCAGCCACGGGATCTCCCGGGTCCGCCGGGTGGCGATGCGCAGCAGCAGGAACGAGAGGACGCCCAGCCCGATCCCGTTGGTGATGCTGTACGTGAACGGCATCGAGATCATGGTCAGGAAGGCCGGGATCGCGATCGTGAAATCGCTCCAGTCGATCTCCTTGACGTTCGCCGCCATGATCAGGAAGCCGACGACCACCAGCGCGGGGGTCGCGGCCTGCGAGGGCACCACCTTGGCCAGCGGGGTGAAGACCAGCGCGAGCAGGAAGAGCCCGCCGGTCACCACGTTCGCGAGTCCGGTGCGCGCCCCTTCCCCGACGCCCGCCGTGGACTCCACGAAGCAGGTGTTGGCCGAGGCCGAGCCGAAGCCGCCGCCCGCCACCGCGACGCCGTCCATCATCAGGATCCGGCCCATGCCCGGCAGCTGGCCGCGCTCATCGGTCAGCCCGGCCTCCTCGCCGACGCCGATGATCGTGCCCATCGCGTCGAAGAAGCCGGACAGCAGCACGGTGAAGACGAAGAGACAGCCGGTGAGCAGGCCGACCTCATGGAAGCCGCCGAAGAGGCTGACATCTCCGACGAGGCCGAAGTCCGGGGTGTCGACCACCTTCTCCGGCACCGAGGGGATGGTCAGCCCCCACTGGGTGTCCGGGATCCGGGCCAGGGAGTTGATCACGATCGCGACCACGGTCATGGTCACGATGCCGATCAGGATCGCGCCGCGCGTCTTGCGGACGATCAAGATGAAGGTGAGCGCGAGACCGGCCACGAAGACCAGCACCGGCCAGCCCTGGAGCCGCCCGGCCACGCCCAGGCCCAGGGGGACGGTGGTGTGCGCGGAGTCGGGGTTACGGCTGACGAAGCCGGAGTCGACCAGGCCGATCAGGGCGATGAAGAGCCCGATGCCGATCGCGATCGCCCGCCGCAGCCCGGACGGGATCGCGTCCATCACCCGCTGCCGCAGCCCCGAGGCGACGAGGATCATCAGCACCAGACCCGCGAGCACCACCATGCCCATCGCGTCCGGCCAGCTCATCTTGGGCGCGAGCTGGAGCGAGACCACGGCGTTGATGCCGAGGCCCGCGGCGAGCGCGATGGGGACGTTGCCGATGATCCCCATGAGCAGCGTGGTCAGGCCCGCGATCAGGGCGGTGGCGGTGACCAGCTGGCCGTTGTTGAGCTGATGGCCGAACTTGTCCGTACCGGCCCCGAGGATGATCGGGTTCAGTACGACGATGTAGGCCATCGCAAAGAACGTGGCCAGTCCGCCCCGGATCTCCCGGGAGATCGAGGAACCACGCTCGCTGATCTTGAAAAACTTGTCGATGCCGTTCATAGGGGGAATCGGAGCCTGTTCGCTGGCGTCGACCGGCGTGGGGGCCGAGAGGGACATGGGTGACCTCAGTCTTGCGTGAACATCAACAGCGGGTCTCTTGGACGATCCAACAAGACATTCCAGCCAGACCCGAAAGCATTCAGTATGAAACTATTAAGCCCGATCGCCAAACCGGTCCCGGCACGGCCCCGGCCGGGCCCATGACCGGCCCCCTTAAGCTGTGGCCATGACGAAGTGGACCCCCAAGCACGAGGCGCCGGAGCCCCTCGAGGGCAATATCGTGGCCACGATCACCGGCGGCACGATCGTGTGGTTCGTCCTCTTCCTCGCCCAGCTGCCCTTCTACGGCTGGTTCCATGAGCACGGACATCTGTGGTGGCTGTGGACCTGCCTGGCCGGCGGCGGGCTCGGGCTGCTCGGCATCTGGTACGTACGGGCCCGGGAGGCGGCGATCCGCCGCGGCTCGCGGAACGGCGACGCGCGGACGGCCGACGCGCAGCACGGCTGACACGCAGCACGGACGACGCGCAGCACGGACGACGCGCAGCACGGACGACGCGCAGCACGGACGACGCGCAGCACGGACGACGCGCAGCACGGCTGACCGCGCGGAACGGCCGACACACCCCCGCGGCGGCGCGGCGCCGGACCGTCCGCCGTTCCCGGCAGCGGCCCGGCGCCCTGGCCTGGTGCTCGGGCGCGCTCCCCTCCTCGTGACGCACCCGCTCACCCGTCTGTGGTGCGCACAGAAAGATGAGGGCCCCGCCGCGGGGACGCGCGGGCGGAGCCGGATGGGTCAACTGTACGATCTTCACGGGCCGTTCACAATATTGCGGAAGCCTCACCGCGGGCACTTTGTTCGAGAACTACCGTCTTGTGGTCGCCAACTCACCAGTAATGTGAGGGATATGACCGGTAACCGCTTTCGTGCCGATGAGATCGACACCAGCAAGCCGCACTCGGCCCGCATGTACGACTACTTCCTGGGCGGCAAGACCCACTACGCGGTCGACACCCACGCCGCCGCACAGGTCGAGGCCGTTTGGCCCGACGTCAAGCCGTGGACCCGTGCCAACCGGTCATTCATGCACCGCGCGACCCGCTGGCTCGCGGGCGAGGCGGGCATACGGCAGTTCCTGGACATCGGCACCGGCATTCCCACCGAGCCCAACCTCCACCAGGTCGCCCAGAAGACCGCCCCGGACTCCCGGGTCGTCTACGCGGACAACGACCCGATAGTGCTGGCCTACGCGCAGGCCCTGTTGCTCTCCACGCCCGAGGGCCGCACCGCCTACATCCACGCGGACGTCAGCGATCCGGAGGCGATCCTGGCCGCCGAGGATCTGAACGACACCCTCGATCTGTCCCAGCCGGTCGCCCTGTCGCTCAATGCGATCATGCACTTCATCGCGGACGAGCAGAAGCCGTACGAGATCGTGCGCCAACTGGTCGAACCCTTGGCCTCGGGCAGCTATCTCGTGCTCTCGCACGGTGCGCTCGACCCACGCCCCGGGGTCTCGGACGCGGTCACCAACCTCTACCGCAGCAGCGGCATCCATGTGCAGGGACGCACCCAGGAAGAGATCCTTCCGTTCTTCGACGGGCTGGAGCTGGTCGATCCGGGCGTGGTGATGCCGCACCGCTGGAAGCCCGAGAACGAGCAGGCCAGGGCCGAGGCGGAGGCCAAGGAGCTGTGGATCTTCGCGGGCGTGGCACGCAAGCCCTGACCGGGGAACGGGCCTTGCCCCAGGGCAAGGCCCGCGCGCACACCCCGTACGCGCGCGCCCGTCAGTCGAACCAGCGGGCCCGCGCCAGCTCCTCCGTACGGGTCAGATCCTCCAGCAGGGCCGCCACTTCGAACCGGCGCGCCCAGTGGCCGGCGGCCCAGGACAGACCTGCCGCGACGCCCTCGACCGTCGAGGCGTGCAGGGTGCCGTCCACATACCGCCAGTCCAGCTCGATCTCGCCCGAGCCCTCGCCCGAGCCCTCGCCGTCACCCGAGCCCGCGCCCTCGCCCTCGCCCGAGCCCTCGATCAGCAGTTCCTCGTGCTCGATGTACGACAGCGGGGCGCCCGGGAGGAGTTCGCGGACCGCCTCGGGCACCTCGTGCGGATCGCCCTGTGAGGTCACCCGCGCCGGGTACGCCTCGCTCAGCCGCCGCACCTGGAACAGCTCGGCCAGCTCCGCCGCCCGCGTGGGCCGTACGGGCAGCAGCGCCCGGCCGTCCGCCTCGGCCAGCGGCATCAGGTCAGGGGCGTCCGCGACCAGCGCCTCGCCCGCCTCGACCACCGTCGGCTCGCCGTCCACGATGGCGCGCAGCTCGTCCGGCAGGGTCACCTGCTCGGGGTCCAGGTCGGCCAACTGCCCGTAGATGGCGTGCAGCTGGGCGGGTGTCACCTCGCGGTCCGGGTCGGCGAGGCGGGCCAGCAGCTCGGCAGCGCCGCCCGGCTCGTCCAGCAGCGAGGCGACGGAGGTCCGTACGCCCAGCGCCCGCAGCACCTGCTCGTCCTCGAACCCGGCCGCGTCCACCGCCTCGTACAGCCCGGCCAGCAGCGGATCGCCCCCGGCCGCGCGCAGCCCGGCGGGGCGGCGGCCGTCCAGCACCGGATGGCCGCGCAGCCACCACGCGGTGTACGAGCGCACGATCTCCGTCGTGCCGTCCGGCAGCAGCACCCGCACCGGCGCGGTCAGCGCGTCGCGCAGCGGCGGCTGGGCGAGCATGGCGAGCGCCCGCGGCCAGGCGTCGTCGTCGACCAGGTCCAGGTCCCGTACGGCCACGATCTCGGTGGCCACCGGCGGCACCGACGTCTCCGGCAGCCGGTCCAGCACGTCCTCGCACCACACGTCGACGGCGTCCAGCACACCGACGTCGTCCGGTTCGGTGAAGTCGCCCTCGCGGGGCTCCAGTTCATCCGGATCCAGCACCACATCGGTGGCCCTGACCAGCGTGAAGCCCGCCAGCACCCCGACCGCGGCGAGCGGCTGCTCACCCCAGCGCTCGGCCAGCTCGGCGTCGCACGCGGCCAGTTCGCCCTCCCGCATCACCTGCTCGAAGGGGCTGCCGGGGAGGACCAGCTCACCGGCGGGGGCCAGCTCACCGTCCTCGTCCGGGAGCGCGAGCGCGGCCAGCCACGGCTCGTCGCCGGGCGCCAGCCGGGCCTGCTGGACCAGGCCGAGGACGGTGTCGGCCAGCGTGTCGGCGTCCAGCGCCGCGCCCAGGCCGCCCTCGCCCTCCTCCGCGAACGGGTCGTACTCGTCCTCCGCCTCCAGCGAATGAGCGACGGCGGTCCGTACCTGCGGGGTCGTCAGCACGGCGCGGGGCGTGGCAGGGGTCGCGCCCAGCTTCTCCAGCAGCGGATGGGCGGCGTCCGGATGTGCAACTTTCAGGCCGAGGCGGGCGAGGGTGCGATGCGTATCGCTGACCGCGGCGGCGCGCTCGGGGGTCCGCGCGGGCGCGGCGGGCCCGACGGTTCCGGCGGACTCGACCGGTCCGGCGGACTCGGCGATTCCGGCGGTCTCGGCGATTCCGGCGGACTCGGCGGTGACGGCGGACTCGGCGGTTCCGATGCTGTCCAGGCCGTGCAGGCTGTCCAGGTCGCCATCGGCCTCGCCCGGCAGCGGCAGCAGCACCTGCCGGGGCCCGATCGTCGTCCGGCCGTCCGCCAGCGGCACCGGCAGCCCGCTGAGCCGGTCCGGGTCGATACCGCCCAGCGAGTCGTACAGCCGCCGCCACCAGGCCGGGGCGCGCTCCACGCCCGCGAGCCGGTCGATGAGCTCGCCCAGCGGCACCCGGGCCACGCCCAGCACCCGCAACTCCGAGCGGCGCTCGAGACCGGCGGGCAGCAGCGTCGGGAACAGCTCAGCCAGCACCTCCACCGTCTCCGCGCCCGCGCCCTCGACGATCTCGGCGTCCCGGGGCCGCAGCGCGTACGGCTCGCCCTCGGCGCCGCCGCGCGCCAGCACGTCGTCGTCCCAGTCGGCCGGGGCGGGCGCGGGCGGGGCGGCAGCCGGCTCCTCAGCGGCGGGGCCGCCCTGGGCGGCGTCCGGGCCGAGCGCCTCCGGCGAGCCGAGCCAGCCCGCCACGGCCTCGGCGACGGCCGCGTCCTCCGTGCCCACGCCCACCGCCGGTGCGGCGGCACTGGGCAGGAAGGGCACCCTCGGCAGCCGTTCCAGCACCCGCTGGCGCAGCTCCCCGTCCAGCTCGCCCCGGCCCAGCTGACCCGGGACCAGGTCGATCGAACCGACCGAGACCGGATGCCAGTCGCGCAGCAGCGTCGCGTACGCCTCGGCCGCGCGGTCCAGCAGGAACTCCGTGAGCGGCCCGGGGGCGGTGTGGCGGCGGGTGGGCTCCAGCGGGAAGGACGCGATCAGCAGCGCGGGCATGCCCAGCGGCTCATCGGTCGGCGTCGGGGCGTGGACCACCGGGGCGGTCGCGGGCCGCGTCGGCGCGCCCTCCGCGTCCACCGGAACTGCCCAGGTCACCGACCACACCGGGCGCAGCCGCTCCTCCACCGGGCGGTCGGCGAGCAGCTCCGGCTCCAGCCGCCCCCCGACGCTCTCGGTGCGCCAGCGCGTCGTACCGCGGGCGCCGCTGTCCTCGACGACGGTGTACGGGCCGTCCTGGCGGCGGCGCAGCGTCCGGGTGCCCTCGACGGTCTCGACCACGACCTCGGCCAGGCCGGGGAGGGTCAGCAGCAGCGCGTCGTCGATCCCGGCCAGCAGCCGCTCGGCCACGTCCCAAGCGGCGCCGTCACGCAGCGGCAGCACCACGACGGTGTCATAGCCCTCCGGGGCGCTCCCCTCGGCGGGCAGCGGCAGTCGCAGCAGCGGTACGTGGCCCTCGCGGCGGCGCAGCTCCTGGGCGAGGCCGGGGCCGGCGGCGGTGGCGCGCTGGGTCAGCTCCCGCGCCTCGGCCAGCGACCAGCGCACCCCGCCGGTGCGGCCCACGACCGCGGGCTCGTCGCTCACCGCGAGCACCGCCGCGAAGCCGACGCCGAACCGCCCGACCGCGCTCTCCGGCTCGTCCCGCTTGGCCGACGCCCGCAGGGTGGACAGCGACTCGACGCCCGCCGCGTCCAGCGGCGCCCCGGTGTTGGCGACGGCCAGCACGGCGGGCTCGCCGTCGGTGGCAGGCCGCAGGGTCAGCCGCAGCCGCCCGGGCACCCCGGCGCGGGCGGCGGCGTCCGCCGCGTTCTGGGCCATCTCGACGACCAGCCGGTCGCGGTGGCCGCCCAGCGCCAGGTCCTCCTCGGCGTTGGCGTCCTCCCGGAACCGGGCGGGCGACGCGGCCCAGGCGTCCAGCACGCCGCGCCGCAGCCGCGCGGTCCCGAACGGGTCCGCGTCCTCGGTCGCGCCTCGCACCATCGCCGTGCTGCTCACGTCTCGCCTCCGGAAGTTCCTGGTCGGGGTCCGTCCTGCGCCGCGGCGCCACACCGCCGAGTCCCCCGCGGTGCGGATCGTCCCACCGCGCTCGCCGTTCCCAAGCGTGCCGCCCTTGCTAGCCGCGAACGTACCGCTATCCGCCCCCGAACGACGCCTCGGGCCCCACACAACCGGATTCTCCCCCTCACCTTGGGCCCCTCGGGCCCCTGGCCCACCAGGCCCCTGCCTCGGGCACACAGGCGGAGGCACCGGCGGGGCCCCGCTGTGGCGGGCGTC
>NZ_JAAAYH010000036.1:0-39029 GCF_018035285.1 Streptomyces sp. MK37H
CAAGCCGCTGCTCGGCCCGCTCATCGTGCTGCTCCTCGCCTCGCTGTTCTTCAGCGTGTGGGTGGGGTCCCGGTTCAGCGATCCGCTCAATATCTCGCTGATCGTCCAGCAGGTGCAGATCATCGGCATGGTCGGCATCGCCCAGACGCTGATCGTGCTGACCGCGGGCATCGATCTGTCGGTCGGGGCCATCACCGTGCTCGCCTCCGTGGTGATGGGCAAGCTGGCGGTGGACCACGGTCTGCCGGTGCCCCTGGCCCTGCTGCTCGGTGTCGTCATCGGCGGAGTCTGCGGCGGGCTCAACGGTGTGCTGGTCACCCGGTTCCGCATTCCGCCGTTCATCGCCACGCTCGGCACCCTCAGCGTCTTCTCCGCCCTCACCCTCTTCTACTCGCGGAGCGAGACGATCCGGGCCCAGGATGTGCCGCCCCTGCTGAGCTGGCCGGGCCGCTCCATCAATGTCCTGGGCACCGATGTCACCTACAGCTCGCTGATGATGATCGGCTGCTTCGCCGCCGTGGCGTATCTGCTGCGGGGCACCGCGTGGGGCGCCCATCTGCACGCGGTGGGCGACAACCGCGAGGGGGCCCGCCTCAGCGGGATCCGCACCGGGCGGGTGCTGCTCAGTGTGTATGTGGTGGCGGGGCTGATCTGCGGTATCGCCGCGTGGTTCCTCATCGGGCGGATCGGCTCGGTCAGCCCGCAGGCCGGTGAGAACCTCAACCTCCAGTCCATCACCGCCGTAGTCATCGGCGGCACCAGCCTCTTCGGCGGCCGTGGCCATGTCCTCGGCACCCTGCTGGGCTCCCTCATCGTGGGCGTGTTCAGCAGCGGACTCGCCCTGTCCGGAGTGGACGCCCTGTGGCAGGTCTTCACCGTGGGCGTCCTGGTGATCGTGGCCGTCGCCGCCGACCAGTGGATCCGGAAGGTGGCGGCATGAATCCCCGGAGCAATCCCCGGAGCAATCCCCGGAACACAACCACCGACGTACTCGCCCTCCAGGCGCGCGGCCTGGTCAAGCGCTACGGACATGTCACCGCCCTCGGCGGGGCCGATGTGGAACTGCGCGCCGGCGAGGTCCTCGCCGTCATCGGCGACAACGGCGCCGGCAAGTCGACGCTCATCAAGTGCCTCTCCGGGGCGGAGGTCCCCGACGCCGGGGAGATCCGCCTCTTCGGGGAGCCGGTGCGGTTCCGCAACCCCCTGGACGCGCGGGACCACGGCCTGGAGACCGTCTACCAGAACCTGGCCGTCGCGCCCTCCCGGGACATTCCCGCCAACCTCTTCCTCGGCCGTGAGCGCCGCAGGTCCGGCCCGCTCGGCAGCGTCTTCCGGCTGCTGGACAAGAAGGGGATGCGCGAGGAGACCCGGGAACTGCTCACCTCCCTCGGGCTGCTGACCATCCAGAACTTCTCCCAGCCGGTGGAGACGCTCTCCGGCGGGCAGCGCCAGGGCGTCGCCGTGGCACGCGCCGCCTGCTTCGGCAGCCGGGTGATCATCATGGACGAGCCGACGGCCGCGCTCGGGGTGCGGGAATCGCAGCGGGTACTCGACCTCATCCGGGAGATCCGCGACCGGGGCGTGCCAGTCATCCTGATCAGCCACGACATGCCCCATGTCTTCGACGTCGCCGACCGCATCCACGTCCAGCGGCTGGGCCGGCGCGTCGCACTGGTCCGCACCTCCGACATCTCGATGCCCGACGCCGTCGCCCTGATGACCGGAGCGCTGGACCCCGCGGAGCTCGACGGCAGATCCCCGGCGGGCACCCCATGACCGCACACAGCGACCCCCACCCCCACCCACCGGGAGCACGCATGAACATCACACGGCCCGCCGTGCGCCCCGTGTCCGGCACTCCTCTCACCGGCACCTTCGCCGCCCCGCCGGAGGCCGGACCGGACGATGTGACGCTGTGGTGGCTCGGTCAGGCCGGATTCGCCCTGCGCCACCGCGGCCGGCTGATCCTGATCGACCCGTACCTCTCGGACACCCTCGCCGAGAAGTACCGCGGCAAGCTCTTCCCGCACCACCGGATGCACCCCGCCCCGGTGGCGCCGGAGGCCATCCGCGGGGTCGACGCGGTGCTGTGCACCCATGGACACACCGACCACATGGACCCGGGCACCATCCGGGCCCTGCTCCCGCACAACGACCCGCGCTTCGTCGTCCCGCGCGCCGAGCGGGCGCGGGCCCTGGAGCGTGGCGTACCCGCCACCCGCCTGACCGGGACCACCGCGGGTGAGCGCGTGGAACTGGACGGCGGGATCACCGTCGAACCGGTCCCGGCCGCCCATGAACACCTCGAACAGGACGAGAACGGAGACCACCGCTTCCTCGGCTATGTGCTCACGGTCGGCGGTGTCCGCGTCTACCACTCCGGCGACTGCGTCCCGTACGACGGGCAGTCCGAGCGCTTGCGCACACTCCGTGCCGACGTGGCGCTGCTGCCCGTGAACGGGCGCGACCGCCACCGCACGGAGAACGGCGTCCCCGGCAACTTCACCGTCCGGGAGGCGGCCGAGCTGTGCGAGGCGGCCGGGATCCCGCACCTGCTCTGCCACCACTTCGGCCTGTTCGACTTCAACACCGTCGACCCGGAGGACACCCGCGACGCACTGCGGCGCCGCGCCACGCCACTGTCCTGGACCGTGCCGCGGGTGGGCGACGCCTACGTCCTCACCCCGGGCGATCCCACCGCGAAAGAGGACCGATGAACCCCACCGAACTCCTCGGCGAACTGCGCCGCGTCCGGGTCGTCCCGGTCGTCACCCTGCCCCATGTACGCCACGCCGACCCGCTCGGCGAGGCGCTGCTCGGGGCGGGACTGCCGGTCGCAGAGATCACCTTCCGCACCCCGGCCGCCCGGGACGGGATCGCCACCCTGCGGGCCCGCCACCCCGGGCTGCTGGTCGGCGCGGGTACGGTCCTGGACCGCACCACCGTGGACCACGCCATCGACGCGGGAGCCCAGTTCGTCGTGGCGCCCGGCTTCAACCCGGACGTCGTGGACCACTGCCTGGAGCGGAAGATCCCCGTCGTCCCCGGCATCAACAGCCCCACCGGTGTCGAGGCGGCCATGGCCAGGGGACTGCCGCTGGTGAAGTACTTCCCGGCCGAGGCCTCGGGCGGACTGCGGCTGCTGGACGCCATGGCGGCTCCGTACGACGGAATGGCGTTCCTGCCCACCGGCGGCCTCACACCGGACAACCTCCCCGACTATCTGAGCCGGCCGCACGTGGCCGCCTGCGGTGGCACCTGGATCGCCAGTACGGCGCTGCTGGCCGAGGGGGAGTACGAGGCCATCGGCCGCAACGCCCGCGGCGCGGTCGAGATCGCCGCCGCGGCCACCTCCTGAAAACCAACCTCCTGAAAACCACTCCGAACGCCCACCCACCACACCCCAAAGGGACAGCATGACCACCACCTACGAACCCGCCCCCGGCACCGCGCTGGAGGGCAAGGTCGCCATCATCACCGGTGGCGCCTCCGGTATCGGCGAGGCCGTCGGCCGGATCTTCGCGGCCAACCGGGCCAAGGTCCTCCTGGTCGACATCGACGGCAAGCGGCTCCAGCAGGTCGTCGGCTCCATCCAGTCCCAGGGCGGCACCTGCGTGGGCATCGAGGCCGATGTCACCGAGGAGGAGCAGGTCCAGGACTTCTTCCGGACCGCGATGGAGGAGTGGGGCCAGGTCGATCTCCTCGTCAACAGCGCGGGCCGCGACTCGCTCTCACCCCCGGTGACCGAGGTGACGCTGGAGGAGTGGAACAAGACCATCGGCCCCAATCTGACCGCGGTCTTCCTGTGCTGCCGCGAGGCGTTCCGCATCATGGAGCGGCAGTCCACCGGCGGGCGCGTCATCAATATGGGATCGTCCTCGGCCCGATTGGCATCCGGCCCCGGCCACAGCCCCTACCGCGCCTCCAAGCACGGGATGATGGGATTCAGCAAGAACATTCTCCTTGAGGGCAAGGAGAAGAACATCGGTGTGACGGTGATCAACCCGTCCCACGTCAAGACCCCGATGACCGAGATCATCGACAAGGGCCTGTACGACGGCGACATCCCCGCCTACCTCGACGGCTGGCTGGACGACAAGGAGCTCGCCGAGGGCATCCACGCCAGCTGCATCGACGTCGACAACGTCGCCGAGGTCTCCCTCTACGTGGCCACGCGCACGCCCGACGTCACCATCCCCCAGATCGCGCTCTACCCGACGCACAAGGCACACCGCTACGGCATGGAAGTCTGAGGCGGACCAAGCGATGAAGGCAGCAGTACTGCAATCCGAGGGCGTCCTCACCCTCACCGACATCCCCGCCCCCGCTCCCGTGGGCGACCGCTCCGTCCTCGTCCGCGTCGGCGGTGTGGGCGTATGCGGCTCGGACGTGCTGAGGTTCGGCCGCGGCAAGGCGTATCACTATCCACTCGTCCTGGGCCATGAGTTCTCCGCCGTGGTCGAGGAGGCGCCGGAGGGAAGCCGCTTCCGCCCCGGGGACCGCGCCGCGGTCTTCCCCCTCCTGCCCGACCCGGCGGATCCGATGACCCAGATCGGCGAGTACGCCGTCGGCTCCGGCTACGACTACTACGGGTCGCGGCGCGACGGTGCCATGGCCGAGTTCCTCCATGTGCCCGAGGCCAACCTGGTGCCGGTGGCGCGGGATGTGCCGCTGGTGCACGCCGCCATGGTGGAGCCGGCCGCGGTCGCCCTGCACGCCATGCTGAAGTTCCAGCTGCCCGCCCACGCCACCGCGCTGGTGATCGGGGCGGGGCCCATCGGGGCGCTGGCCGCCCAGTGGCTGCGCATCCTGGGCGCCAGCGAGGTGTACGTGGCCGATGTCGACGAGCGCAAGCGCGCCGTCATGGCGGACCTCGGCTTCCCGGTCATCGACGCGTCCGCCGGGGACACGGTGGACACGGTCCGGGAGCTGACCGGCGGCCGGGGCGTGGACTGCGCGGTGGAGGCGAGCGGTCTGCCCGCCACCCTCGTCCAGGCCATCACCGCGGCGGCCCCGCTCGGCCAGGTCATGCTCCTGGGCGACATCTCCGGTGACCTGACCCTGCCGCGCTCCCTCGTCTCCTCGATCCTCCGCCGTGAGCTGCGCGTCTACGGCACCTGGAACTCCAGGATCACCCCGTCCGGGCGCAGCGAATGGGACATGGTGGTCCACCACCTGGGCCGCGATCTGAAGGTGGCGCCACTCATCAGCCACACCCCGAGCCTGGAGGAGGCACCGGCGATGTTCGCCGACATGCTGGAGCGCCGCACCTGGTACAACAAGGTCGTCTTCGCGGTCGCCGACCAGGCCCAGGCCGAGCTCATCCGGCCCGGTGTCGTCGGAGGTGCGTCATGAGGGCCGCCGTTCTGCGCCGGCCCGGGGAGCTGGCGGTCGAGGACGTGCCCGAGCCCACCGTCGTCGGCGACGACCTGCTGGTGCGGGTCCGGGCGGCCTCCATCTGCGGCACCGACCTGCGCATCTTCAAGCACGGCCACTTCAAGATCCCGGACGGGCAGCGCCGGGTGCTGGGCCACGAGGTGGCGGGGGACGTGGTGGCGGCCGGGCCGCGGGTGGCCGCGTTCCACCCGGGCACGCGGGTCACCGTCACCCCGAACGTGGGCTGTGGCCGCTGCGACATGTGCCGCCACGGCTACAACAACATGTGCCCGGACTACGAGGCGTTCGGCATCAGCATCGACGGCGGCTTCCAGGAGCTGCTGCGGGTGCCCGGCTTCGCCCTCCAGCGCGGCAACGTCTTCGAGATCCCCGATGGCGTCTCGTACGCCGAGGCGGCCCTGGTGGAGCCGTTCTCCTGCTGCTACAGCGGGCAGCGCGGGCTCAGGGTGGGCCCCGAGGACGTCGTGGTCATCACCGGCGCGGGCCCCATCGGCGCGTTCCATGTGCTGCTCGGCAAGCTCGCCGGGGCCCGCAAGGTGATCATCTCCAACCGCAGCCGCCCCCGTCTGGACCTCGCCGCCCGGCTCGGCGCCGATGTGTGCGTCGGGGTCCGCGAACAGGATCTGGCCGAGGTGGTGCGCGAGCACACCGGCGGCCGGGGCGCGGACGTGGTCATCACGGCCGTGTCCGATCCCCAGGTGCAGGCGCAGGCGGCGGAGCTGCTCGCCCCGCACGGCCGGCTCAACTACTTCGCCGGCCTCGGCGCCGCGCGGACCATTCCGCTCGACACCAACGCCGTGCACTACAAGGGCCTCACCCTGACCGGGACGACCGGCTCCACCAACGGCGACTACGGCCGTTGTCTGCGGCTGGTCGGCGAGCGCCGCGTCGATCTGTCACCACTGGTCAGTGAGGTGTTCCCACTGGAGAAGATCCACGATGCCTTCGGCTACGCGGCCTCCGGGGCCGGAATGAAGGCCATGGTCGCGTGTCACGGCGACCCCCACGCCACCACATCGGGCCCCGCGGTCCCGGCGGAAGACAGGTGACATCCATGACCCACCGCTATGTCATGGCCTTCGACGCCGGCACCACCAGCATCCGGGCCATCCTCTTCGACAAGGCGGGCGACATCGCCGCGGTCGCCAGCCAGGAGTTCCCCCAGATCTATCCCCAGCCCGGCTGGGTCGAGCACAATCCGCTCGACATCTGGAACACCCAGGTCACCGTCGCCAAGCAGGTGCTGGCCCAGGCCGAGTGCGGCTCCGAGGACATCGCCGCCATAGGCGTCACCAACCAGCGCGAGACGGTGGTGGTCTGGGACCGCGCCACCGGAGAGCCCGTGCACCACGCCATCGTGTGGCAGGACCGCCGCACCGCGGCGCTGTGCGAGGAGCTCAAGGCCCGCGGCCTGGAGGAGTACGTCAAGCGGACCACCGGGCTGATCATCGACGCCTACTTCTCCGCCACCAAGGTGAAGTGGATCCTCGACAACGTGCCCGGCGCACGGCAGCGCGCCGAGCGCGGCGAGCTTGCCTTCGGCACCGTCGACAGCTGGCTGATCTGGAACCTCACCGGCGGCGCCGCACACGTCACCGACTACACCAACGCCTCGCGCACCATGCTGTTCGACATCACCCGGCTGGACTGGGACCAGCGGCTGCTCGACGAGCTCGACATCCCCCGCGCGATCCTCCCCGACGTGCGCCCCACCAGCGAGGTCTACGGCCACACCGAGGAGTCGGTGCTGCTCGGCGCCCGGATCCCGGTCGCCTCGGCCGTCGGCGACCAGCAGGGCGCGCTGTTCGGCCAGGCGTGCTTCGACCCGGGCTCGGTGAAGGCCACGTACGGCACCGGAGCCTCGCTGGTCCTCAACACCGGCGACAGCCCCGTCTTCAGCGGCAGCGGCATGCTCACCACCATCGCCTGGGGCGTGGACGGCGGCGTCGAGTACGCCCTGGAAGGGCTGATCTTCGTGGCCGCCGCCTCCATCCAGTGGCTGCGCGACGAGCTCCAGATCGTCTACGACGCGGAGGACACCGAATACGCCGCCCTCAACGTCCCCGACACCAACGGCGTCTATGTCGTACCGGCCTTCGTGGGGCTCGCCGCCCCGTACTGGGACCAGTACGCGCGGGGCGCCATCCTCGGCCTGACCCGCGGCGCCAGCCGCAAGCACGTCATCCGGGCCACGCTGGAGTCCATCGCCTACCAGATCCGCGACGTCATCACCTGTATGGAGGCCGACTCGGGCCTCACCACGCGGGAGATCAAGGTCGACGGCGGGGCCACCGCCAACAACTTCCTCATGCAGTTCCAGGCCGACATCCTCGACGTCCCCGTGCTCCGCCCCACCGTCATCGAGTCCTCGGCCCGTGGCGCGGCCTTCCTCGCCGGGCTCGCCACCGGGTTCTGGAAGGACCGGGACGAGCTGTCCGGCACCTTCCGGCTCGAGCGCCGCTTCGACTGCGCGATGGACCGCGCACGGGCCGACCGGCTCTACGCGGGCTGGCAGAAGGCGGTGGGCTGCGCCCGGGACTGGGAGGAGCACTGACCCGGCCGCCCACCCGGCCCGTATCACCGCACGGCTCCTCGAAGGAGAACTGACATGCCGCGGACGTATCACGCCGCCGCCCGCCCGACGATGTACTTCATCGGCGTCACCACCACCAAGTCCTCCATCATGAAGGTCTTCCCGGCGTGGGCGCGCGAGCTGAACCTCGACGCCGTCATCGAGGGCATCGACCTTCCGCTGGACGACACCCCCGAGCACTACCGGGAAGTGGTCGACTTCATCAAGCACGACCCCCACTCGCTCGGCGCACTGGTCACCACCCACAAGCTCAACCTCTACAAGGCCGCGCACGACCTCTTCGACGGCGTCGGCCACGAAACCGAGCTGCTGGACGAGGTCAGCAGCGTCTCCAAGCGCGGCGACCAGCTGTGGGGCCACGCCATGGACCCCGTCACCAGCGGCCTGGCCCTGGAAGCCATCGTGCCCGACGGCTACTGGTCCCGCTCCGGGGGCGAGCTGCTGCTGCTCGGCGCGGGCGGCTCCTCCCTCGCCCTCACCCTGTACCTCCACAACCGCGAGGCGGCCGGTGGCGACGTCCCCTCCCGCGTCGTGGTCACGGGCCGCCGCGAGGCCCGGCTGCGCGAGATGCGCACCGTCCACGAACGCCTCGGCTTCGCCATCCCCATCGACTATCAGCTCGCCCCCGAGCCGAGCGACAACGACGCACAGCTGCGGACACTCTCCCCCGGCTCCGTCGTGGTCAACGCCACCGGACTCGGCAAGGACCGGCCCGGATCCCCGCTCACCGACGCCGCCCAGTTCCCCGCCGACGCCATCGCCTGGGACTTCAACTACCGCGGCGACCTGGTCTTCCTGGACCAGGCACGGGCCCAGCGGGACGCCTCCGGGCTGCGCGTCGTGGACGGCTGGCTGTACTTCATCCACGGCTGGACCCGTGTCATGGCCGAGGTCTTCCACATCGACATCCCCACCCACGGCCCCGTCTTCGAGCGGCTGTCCCGCATCGCCCGCGACGTCACCAAGGAGCACGCATGAGCACCACCGCCCCCCGCCCCGCCGTCGTCACCGACTTCAGCCTCGTCACCGGACTCTCCCGGACCAAGGAGCCGCTCCAGCGCCGCATGTCCGCCATGGCCGGGATGTACGCCGACCAGGCGGCCGCGGAGCGCCTGGCCGAAGAGGACGTCCTGGTCTACGAGTTCTTCGACATGGGCGTCCCCCAGAGCTCCGGGGAGGTGGCCTACGGCACCAGCATCACCTACCCGGGCAAGGTCGGTGACGAGTACTTCATGACCAAGGGCCACTTCCACTCCGTGCTCGACACCGCCGAGATCTACTACTGCCTGCGCGGCCGGGGCCTGATGATGATGGAGAACCCCGAGGGCGATGTGCAGTGGCAGGAATTCACCCCCGGCCAGGGCGTCTACGTCCCCGGCCGGTACGCCCACCGCTCCATCAACACCTCGCCCGACGAGCCGCTGATCACCTTCTTCGCCTTCCCCGGCCACGCCGGACACGACTACGGCACCATCGAGTCCAAGGGCTTCCGCAAGATCGTGGTGGAGCGCGACGGCGCCCCGGCGGTCGTGGACAACCCGAAGTGGGCGCGGTGACGAACCGGATCGCCGTGACGCCACGCTCGCTGTCCCAGGGCGGCCACCCCGCGCTGGCCGCCCTGGAAGCGGCGGGCTACGACCTGCTGTTCCCCACCCCCGGGCGCCAGCCCACCCGCGAGGAGCAGCTGCGGTTCCTGCCCTCGTGCGTCGGCTATCTCGCCGGGGTCGAGCCGATCACCCGCGAGGTGCTGGCCGCCGCCCCCGGCCTCAAGGTCATCAGCCGCAACGGCGTCGGAGTCGACTCCGTCGACCTGACCGCCGCCGCCGAGCAGGGGGTGGCCGTCGAGACCGCCGCCGGGGCCAACGCCCAGGGCGTCGCCGAACTCGCCATCGCCCTCATGCTCGCCGGGCTGCGCCACATCCCGCCACAGGACGTGGCGCTCAAGGCCGGCCGGTGGCAGCGGATCCAGGGCCGTGAGGTGGCGGGGCGCACCCTCGGGGTCGTGGGGTGCGGACAGATCGGCCGCAGGGTGGTCCGGCTCGGCCTCGGGCTCGGCATGTCCGTACGCGCCTTCGACGCGTTCCCCGACCCGGAGTTCACCCCCGCCGGGGACTTCTCGTACACCACGATGGACGATCTGCTCGCCCGCGCGGACGCGGTGACCCTGCACTGTCCGCCCGCGGAGCGGCCACTGATCGACAAGGCCGCCATCGCGGCCATGCGGCCCGGCGCCCATCTGGTCAACACGGCCCGCGCGAGCCTGGTGGACGACGGCGCGGTCCTCGAGGCCCTCGAGGACGGCCGGCTCATCGGGTACGCCACCGATGTGTACGACCAGGAGCCGCCGGAGCCCCAGGAGCTGCTCCACCACCCGCGAGTGATCACCACACCCCATATCGGGGGGTACACCAGGGAGAGTGTGGAGCGCGCCACCCGCGCGGCCGTGGAGAATCTGCTACGGGTACTTACCGTCCCTTCCTGAGACCACGGAGCGAGTCATGGCTGTCCCGGCGGATGAGGCCGGCAATGTGCTGCACCTCATCACCAGCAAACTGCCCTACCTACCGGGCGCCCTGCGCCAGATCGGCGAGTATCTGCTGGCCCACCCCCGGCAGGCGCAGTCGATGACCATTTCGCAGCTGGCCTCGGCGTGCGGCGTGGCCGAGTCGACGGTCTCCCGGTTCGTCCGCGAGCTGGGCATGGACAGCTATCACTCGCTCCGCCTCAGCCTCGCCGAGGCCACCTTCGCCACCCGGTCGGCCGCCGCCGGCCGGGACGAGGAGTTCGTCTACGAGGGCATCCTCCGCGGCGACGAGCCCCCCGCCATCGTGGGCAAGATCGAGCGCAGCAGCCGCCAGACGCTGGCCCAGACCGCCAAGCAGGTCAGCGGCGATGCCATCAGCCGGGCCGTCGATCTGCTGCACGAAGCGGACGCGGTGGTGTTCTGCTGCATGGGCTCCTCCAGCATCGCCGCGGAGGAGGGGGTCATGCGGTTCACCCGCGCGGGCAAGAAGTGTCTGCTCTACCGTGACCAGAGCGTGCAGGTCATGCTGGCCACCATCCTGACGCCACGGGATGTGCTCATCGGCATCAGCGACTCCGGCAAGTCCACCGCCATCGTGGACGCCATGCGGCTGGCCCGGCAGACCGGGGCCACCTCCATCGGCATCACCTCAGTCCAGGACAGCCCGCTGGCGGAGCTCAGCGATGTGCCGCTGTTCACCTCCAACGTCGCGGGGGAGGGGCTGTACGGGGAGTCCGTCACCTCGAAGTGGGGCCAGCTGCTGCTGATCGACATCCTCTACGCCACCTACGCGGCACGCCACTTCGACGACACCCTCCAGCACCTCAAGGAGACCTACGAGGCGGGCATCCGCCACTCCCGTTCCCCGGGAAGCCCGCCTGTGGAGAGCTGACCCGGGGCCGGTCACCTGGACACGATGTGCAGGATCGCCGTGCCGTCCTCCCCGGCGGCCATCAGGATCACCACGGCGCCGGGCTGAGCGGCCGGCCGCATGGTGCTCACCCTTCCGCACGAGTTGCTGCTGCCGTGGTCGCGCAGCACGGTGACGCACCCCTGGCCCGGGCCGCTCGCCCCGCCCTGGGAGCGGTTGTTGCCCGACTTCACCGTGTACGTGACCTTGTTCGGTCCGATCTCGTTCACGGTCAGCGTCGCCGGACCGGCCGGGCCCTTGAAGCGGACCGTCACCCGCTCGGACACCGCGATCTCGCAGCTGCCGTCCGAGCAGGCGCCGACGTCACGCCCGTCGGCCGCCGACACCGACGGTTTCGCCGAGGCGCCGAGATCGCCGGACGGGCTGCCCGAGGGCTGTGCGGAACGGGACTCCGACGGGTTCCCACTGTGCGAGGGCGCCCCGTCGGTCGTGTCCGACCCTCCGCAACCGGCCACGGTCAGAGCGGTCAGCACCGCCATCACCGCCGCCGTACGACCTGATCCAGGCTGATGCGCTCGCGCCCCGCGCGTTCCACGTACCGATGTCATGGTGGTCATCATGACCGGTGTCCCGGCGTGCCCGGGTGCGACATTCCGTCGCGGGGCCGGTCAGGGGGGTTGGGGTCCTTCTGACGGATCTCCGCGGCGTCCCGTCAGAAGGACCCTAGTTGGCGGCTGATGATGAGCCGCTGGATCTGGTTGGTGCCCTCGAAGATCTGCATGATCTTGGCTTCGCGCATATAGCGCTCCACGGGGAAGTCGCGGGTGTAGCCGTAGCCGCCGAAGACCTGGACGGCGTCCGTGGTCACCTTCATGGCGGCGTCGGTCGCCGTGAGCTTGGCGACGCTGGCCTGACGGGTGTACGGGCGCCCGTGGTCGCGGCGGCGGGCCGCGTCCAGATAGGTGGCGCGCGCGGAGTCGACCGCGGCGGCCATGTCGGCCAGCAGGAAGCCCAGGCCCTGATGGTCGATGATCCTGCGGCCGAAGGCGGTGCGTTCATGGGCGTAGGCGACCGCGGCGTCCAGGGCGGCCTGGGCGAGCCCGGTGGCGCAGGCGGCGACGCCCAGCCGGCCGGAGTCCAGGGCTTGGAAGGCGATGTGGAGCCCCTGGCCCTCGCCGCCGATGAGCCGGTCGCTGGCGAGGAGGGCGTCGTCCCAGAAGGCGGAGGTGGTGGGGATGGCGTGCAGGCCCATCTTCTCCTCGGGCCGGCCGAAGGTGAGGCCGTCGGTGTGGCCGGGCGCGAAGAAGCAGGAGATGCCGTCGCTGCCGGGGGCGGTGCGGGCGAACAGGGCGTAGAAGTCCGCCTTGCCGCCGTGGGTGATCCACGCCTTGGCGCCGTTGATCCGGTAGCCGTCGGGGGCCTTCTCGGCACGGCAGGTCAGGGCCGCCGCGTCGGACCCGGCCTGGGGCTCGGACAGGCTGTACCCACCGATGAGCCGGCCGCCGAGGATGTCCTCCGCCCAGCGTTCGCGCTGCTCGGTGGTGCCGAACGTGAGCAGGGGGAAGGCGGCGAGGGTGTGGACGCTGGTGGCGATGGCGACGGCGGCCCAGCGCGCGGCCAGCTCCTCCAGCACCTGGAGGTAGACCTCGTAGGGCTGGCCGCCCCCGCCGAACTCCTCCGGGTAGGGCAGGCCCAGCAGCCCGGCGTCGCCCAGCAGGCGGAACAGGCCCTCGGGGTAGGTCTCGGTGCGTTCGTGCTCCTCGACGCGGAGGGCGAGCTCCTTGCCGGCGATCTCGCGGACGAGGTCGAGCAGGTCCTCGGCCTCACGGGTGGGAAGCAGACGGTCGACGGGCATGAGGGGCGCTCCTGTGATGCGGACGGGCGAGGAGAGGGCTTAAGGGCCGGGGTCAGACGGAGACGGCCGCGGGGGCGTCGGCGGTGGCGGTGGTCAGATCGTCCAGAGCCGCGCGGGCCGTGGCGCGGAACTCCTCGACCCGGGCCAGCTTGATGTCCTCGTAGCCGCGGACGGCCTCGACGAGCCGCACCAGATCCTCCACGGCCGCGGCGTTGCCGGGCGTCAGACGGGTGAGGGCGTCGCGGACCAGGCGCGGGTACTCCTCGATCAGCGCCCGCTCCTGGCGGCGGACCTCGGCGTATCCGAAGAGGTCCAGCCGGGTGCCCCGCAGCCGCCGCAGGGCGCGGAGGAGCGAGAAGAGGGCGGGCGCCGTGCGGCGGAGCCGGATCTTGCGCTTCATGCCCAGCGCGCGCAGCGCCGGAGGGTGCAGCAGAACGGAGACGGTGGCATCGGCACCGAACTCCTCCGCGACCCTGGCCCGTTCCACGGTGTCCAGATGCAGCCGGGCCACCTCGTACTCGTCCTTGTAGGCCATGAGCTTGTGCAGCCCCTCGGCGTAGGCGACGGCGATGCGCTCGCCCGCCTCGTCACCGGCCCGCCGCCGGGCCGTCACGGCGACCCGCTCCACCTCGGTGGCGTACCGCTCGGCGTAGGCCTGGTCCTGATAGGCGATCAGATCGGCGGCGCGCAGGGCGATGGTGTCCTGGAGCGCTCCGGGCCCGGCGGCGGTGGCCGCGACGGTGCGCGCCTCGGGTGTGACCTCCAGGACCGGCCGTTCCGGGGCGGCCAGGGCACGCTGTACGGCCTCGGGGTCGAGGGCGGCGGCGCGCCCCCAGCGGAAGGCCGCGAGGTTCTTCTCCACGGCGGCGCCCAGGCGGATCGCGCCCTCGATGGCGTCTTCCGTCAGGGGGATGCAGCCGTGCTGGAAGGCGGCTCCGACGAGGAGCATATTGGTCGGCATGTGATCGCCGAACAGGGCCTCGGCCATGCTCTGCGCGTCGAGGTAGAGGTTGTCCCCGGGGCGGGTGGCCGACTCGATCCGCTCCAGGGCGTCGTCCGGGGAGCCGGGCACGACGACCCGGTTGGTCACCATGGCCGCGGTGGGGACGATGGCGGAGTTGACGACGGCGATGGTGTGGCCGGGGCGGGCGATGCGCAGGTTGGCGTCGGCGGCAGCCCCGAGCAGATCGGAGCCCAGGAGCACGTCCGCGGTCGCGCGGGAGGCGCGCACGGCACCGGTGACCGGAGCGGCCGAGATCCGTACGTCACTCACGACGGGCCCGCCCTTCTGGGCCAGCCCCGTCTGCTCGAGTCCGGCCGCGTAGCGGCCGTCGAGATGGGCGGCCCGCTGCAGGATCTGTGAGACGGTCACGACACCGGTGCCGCCGATGCCGGGCATCCGCAGCAGTGTGCTGTCCCCGGCCACCGCCGGGGTGGGCGCGGTCAGGGCCACGGGCGGCTGGGGGACGGCGCGGGGCCGCTCGCCCTTCGCCTTCTTGGCCGTCTCCGCCTTCGGCTCGACGAGGAGGAAGGAGGGGCAGTCGCCCTTCAGACAGCTGAAGTCGGAGTTGCAGGACGCCTGGTGGATCCGGGTCTTGCGGCCGAAGGTGGTGTCCACGGGCTGCACCGACAGACATGTGGACACATCCCCGCAGTCGCCGCAGCCCTCGCAGACCCGCTCGTTGATGACCACCTTCTCGGCGGGGGTGGGCAGCTGACCGCGCTTGCGCAGTCGGCGCTCCTCCGCGGCGCAGCGGTCGTCATGGATGAGCACGGTCACGCCGTCGATGGCGGCCAGTTCCTTCTCGGCCTCGGGCAGATCGTCGCGGTGGCGCACCGTGGCGATCGGGTCGAGGCGTACGCCGCGGTAGTCGGCCGGCGCCGCGGTGGTCACCACGACCTTCCGTACGCCCTCCAGGGCGAGCCAGCGGGTCAGCGCCGGGACGTCCAGCCGCCCCTCTGGCCGCTGACCACCTGTCATCGCGACGGCGTCGTTGTAGAGGAGCTTGTACGTCATGGTCACGCCCGCGGCCACCGCCGCGCGGATGGCGAGGGAGCCGGAGTGGTGGAAGGTGCCGTCACCGAGGTTCTGCACGAAGTGCCGGTCGTCGGTGAACGGGGCCAGGCCGATCCACTGGGCGCCTTCGCCGCCCATCTGGGTCAGCCCGATCTGATGGCCGCGGCCCGCGCCATCGAGGGCGATCATGGCGTGGCAGCCGATGCCCGCGCCGACGAGGGTGTCATCGGCGGTGCGGGTGGAGGTGTTGTGCGGGCAGCCGGAGCAGAAGTAGGGCGTGCGCGCCGACACGGTGGGCAGCGCGATCCGGGGCGCGGGCGGCGGTGCCAGCGAGGCCAGCCGGGCGGTCGCGGTCCGCGGCAGCCGGTCCTGGCCGATGCGCTGGGCCAGGGCCTTGGCCACGTCCTCGGCGCCGAGGGTGCCCCGGGCGGTGAGCAGCGGCCGGCCGTTCTCGCCGTGGCGGCCGACCACCACGGGCGCGTCGGCGCTGCCGTACAGGGCGGCCTTGAGGTGCCCTTCGAGGAAGGGCACCTTGTCCTCGACGACCAGGACCTGGTCCAGATCGCCGGTCATGGCCACCAGGTCCTCGTCGCAGAGGGGGAACGGCATCGCCAGCCGGATCAGCCGGACACCGAGCGCCTCCATGTCCGCCTCGCCGATGCCGAGGTCGGCCAGGGCGCGCCGCACCACGGCGTACGAGGTGCCGGAGGCCACCACGCCCAAGGTGGCGTGCGCGGAGCCGAAGGTGATGCGGTTCAGCCCGGCCTCGCGGGCGTAGGCGCGCGCCAGGTCCAGCCGGCGGGTGAGCATGTCGTGCTCGGCGTCCAGGGACGCGGGGCCCACGAGGATGGGCGGCGCGCCGCGCGGGGCGGCGGGCGGGGCGGGGATATCGGGCCGGAGCGTGTCGAGGTCGACGACCGCCGAGGCGTCCGCGATATCCGCGACGATCTTCAGCCCGGCCCAGAGGCCGGTGGCGCGGGAAAGGGCCACGGCGTGCAGTCCGAATTCGAGGATCTCGGATACGGAGCCGGGCGCGAGCAGGGGCATGGCCAGGCTCTGGCACATCGGTTCGCAGGAGCTGGGCACGGTCGAGGACTTGGCTCCGGGGTCGTCGCCGATCCAGGCCACCGCGCCGCCCAGCGCCGCCGTACCGGCCACCGTCCCGTGCCGCATCGCGTCGGCCGCGCGGTCAAGACCGGGGTTCTTGCCGTACCAGAACCCGGTCACCGCCTCGTGGCGGCGTCCGGGCACCTGCCCCAGCAGCTGCGTCCCGGCCACGGCGGTGGCGGCCAGCTCCTCGTTGAGGCCCGGCCGGAACACCACACCGGCGGGGTCGAGGAAGCGGCGTGCCCGGTCCAGCTCCAGATCGACCCCGCCCAGCGGTGATCCCGGATAGCCGGAGACGAACGCGCGGGTGTCCAGGCCGCGCGCCTCGTCCAGCCGGCGCTGTTCGAGGGTGAGCCGGACCAGGGCCTGGATGCCGGAGATCAGCACGCGGCCGCTGCGGGCCGTGTAGGGGTCATCGAGCGAAACCGCGGCGGGGTCGGTGCTCACGTGAGCCTCCTCGGCGTATCTGGGGTCCGGCCCAAGGACAGCAACACCCACCGGAGGAGCACAAGTAACTTGCGGCCGATCCGGGAGAAGACGCAAACTGCCGGGGGAATTCGCGGGGCCGACTAAAAGAGTTTGCGTGCGCGGTGCGGGTCGCGCGGGTGCGCGCGGCGCGCGGAGTGGAGGGCCGATGCCCGAGTTCGACGATGTGGACCGGCAGTTGCTGCGCATGCTGCGCGAGGACGGGCGGCGCACCTTCTCCGAGATGGCGCCCGAGGTGGGATTGTCGGTGGCCGCGGTCAAGCGCCGGGTGGACCGGCTCAAGGACACCGGGGTGATCAAGGGCTTCACGGTGCAGATCGACCACACCAAGCTCGGCTGGGGCATCGAGGCATTCGTGGAGCTGTCCTACACCGGTACGACACCGGTCGGGGAGATCGTCCGCACCTGCTACACGGTTCCCGAGGTGCAGGCCGTCTTCACCATCGCCGGAGACCCCGACGCCCTGGTCCACGTCCGGGTGCGGGACATCGAGCATCTGCAGCAGGTCATCGACGGTCTGCGCCGCGTCGGCCTGGTCACCGGAACCAAGACGCTGATGGTGCTGGGCTCGTGGACACGCCACGCCTGACCTACGGGGTGTCCTGCGGACCACGCGGCGGAGCCCCGCACGCGGCGGAGCCGCATATCGTCCGGTGCCGGGAAGGGGCGGGGCGGGGAGCGGCCCGCCGCGGGCGTCAAGATCCGTCGGACACCCTGGCCGGCTAGGGGCGCCCGGAGTCCTCGGGGCTCTCTTCGCCTGCTTCCGCGGCGAGGTTCTTCTCGACCTTCATGAGGATCCTGGCGAAGGCCTCGCGCTCCCCGTCGTCGAGCCCGTCCAGGATGTGCTCCTCCAGCCGCGCCCAGGCCTCCGCGACCTTGGGCCGCAGGGCGTAGCTCTGCTCCGAGGCCCGGACGAGCATGACGCGCCGGTCCTGGGGATCGCGGGCGCGGGTGACATGCCCGCCCTGCTCCAGCCGCCGCAGCATCAGGGTCACGGTCGACGGGTCCAGGTCGAGCGCCCTCGCCAGCTCCGACTGCCGGACCGACCCCGCGTCCCACAGGGTCATCATCAGGAATTCCTGGCCGGAGCAGAGGCCGGTCGGGCGCAGCAGCCTGCCCCCGGCGAGGCGGTGCAGGCGGGACACCCGCGCCAGGGTCTGACTGACGTGGCCGCCGTATCCGGCCTCCGCCGCGCCGGTGGGCTCGGTCTCCGTCGCGTCGATGTGCTCGTCCTCCGTCGCGCCGGTGTGCGGGAGCTCTGTGGTCATGGTGGCAAGGCTATCGTGGCCGACCAATCATTGGCCACCCAATGAATGGGTTATGGTGGCTTCGCCGCGAGATCGTTGGTCGACCAATGACCTCGTTGCCGACTGTCATGCCCCATCGACCCCGGGAGCCGTTGTGTCCACACCCTTCGATCCGATCGACCTTGCCGGGCTGCGGCTCCGCAACCGCCTGGTCATGCCCGCCATGGGCCGTGCCCGTGCCTTCGGGCCCGGCAATACGGCCACCGACTCCATGGCCACGTACTACGCGCAGCGGGCCACGGCCGGGCTGATCATCACGGAGGGGTCGCAGCCGTCCGTGGTCGGCCAGGGCTTCCCCCACACCCCGGGGCTGCACAGCGCCGAGCAGATCGCCGCATGGCGCCGCGTCACCGACGCGGTGCACGCCGAGGGCGGGGTGGTCTTCGCCCAGATCTCGCACGTCGGCAGGGTCGGCGACCCCGGCCTGCTGCCCGACGGGCTGGTGCAGGTCGCTCCCTCGGCCGTCGCCGCACCCGGCCGGCTGTTCACCGTCGACGGGATGAAGGACTTCACCACCCCACGCGAGCTGAGCTCCCAGGAGGTGTGGGAGACCATCGCGGACTTCGCCCAGGCGGCACGCAACGCCGTCGAGGCGGGGTTCGACGGGGTCGAACTGCACGCCGCCTACGGCTACTTGATCCACCAGTTCCTGGCGCCCAGCTCCAATCTGCGCACCGATGAGTGGGGTGGCTCGATCGAGGGACGGGTCCGGTTCGCGGCCGAGGTGGTCGCGGCCGTGTCGGCGGCCATCGGAGCGCCGCGCACGGGGATACGGATCTCGCCCGGTATCCGTTACAACGGCATCGAGGAGCCCGATCTCGAGGCCACGTACGTCCAGCTGATCCGCCGCCTGAACGAGACCGCCCCCGCCTATCTGCACGTCGTCGAGGACTCCCGCGATCTGACCGGCATCCTCCGCAAGGAGTTCTCCGGAACCCTCATCCTCAACCCCGCGACGGACGGGTCCACCAGCGCGGAGGAGCTGGCGCTCATCGAGGACGGTACGGCCGACATGCTGTCCTTCGGGGCGCTCTTCCTCGCCAACCCCGACCTTCCGGCCCGGCTGCGAACGGGCGGACCGTACAACACACCGGACGAGACGACCTACTACGGCGGCACCGACAAGGGGTACATCGACTACCCGTACCTGAACGCCTGAGGGCCGACCCTCCTGGCCACGGCCGTGGCTATGCTCGATGTGGTGTGAGACGCCTCGGTCGTTGCTGCTGCAGCGGTTCGATCACACCGCGCGCGTGGAGCGGGTGGCGTTGCCCGCCACCGACGACCTGCACCTCGTCCTGACCGGCGCGGGCGACGCGGCCATGGAGACCTGTACCGGTGGGCGCTGGCGGCAGCGGCATTGGACGCCCGGACAGCCGGATATGGCGGTTCCGGGCGTGGCGTCGGTACGCCGCTATCGGTCCGTGGTCCCCCTGCGGACCCTCCAGGTAGCACATTCCACGGGTCACCGTCGCCCATACGGTCGAGCAATTGAGCGGGGAGCGCATCGACTACGAGCGGATGGCCGCCGCGGTGGCCTCGGGGGATCCGCTCGTCGAGCACACCATGCGGTCGTTGGGCGCGGCGGGCGAAGTCGATGACCTGTACGCGGAGTCCGCGGCGACGTTCCTCGCCGTTCACGTGCTGACCTGCGGCGTCCGGCCACCGAAGGCGGGCCGGTCGGGCGCGGCCGGGCCCTGGGTGCACAAGGCCGTGGCGATGATGCGGGACCCGCTGGGCGGCCCCTTGACGGTGGCGGACATGGCGGCCGGCCTGCACCTGACGATGCCGGTGGCCTCACCGCTCCCGCGGGACCGGGAGACCGCCACCCCGGCGGAGGCGCGGATGATCGAACGGCGCGAGCTGCACCTGGCCGACGGCTATGGATTCGGCATCCAGATGGGCACCCGGCCCCAGACCCTCGGCTACGCCCTGGTCGACTCGCCCGCCGGTCTTGCCGCCTGGCTGGGTGAGAAGTTCGCCGCCTACGCCGACACCCGGGCCGAAGCGGGCGGGGGAGTGAGCCTTGACCGGCAGGCCGAGGGCATCGCCCTGTACTGGCTCACCGGGACGGGAGTGTCCAGCGCCCGCTGGTACTGGGAGGCGCTGCGCTGGACACCGCGCAGCGCCGAGGAGGAGAACGCCCTGCCGGTGACCGTGCCCACCGCGTGCACACTGTTCCCGGCCGAGCCATGGCCCACGGCCCGACGCTGGGCCGAGCGGCGCTATACGGATCTGCGCTCCTGGCACGAGATGGAGATCGGCGGCCACTTCCCCGGACTGGAACAACCCCAGACGCTGGTGCGGGAGCTGCGGGACGCCTTCCGGGGTGTGCGGTGACGCAGTGGTGCGCCAAGCCGTTCAGGCCGCGTGCGTCACGGTGAACCGCTCGACGGCGTCCCACAGTTCGCGCTCGCGCCGCGGGTCGTAGGACTCCTCGGACGACCGCGCCACCCGGGCGCGGTCGACGTAGGAGCCGGTCGGTGCCGTGGTCGTGCCCAGCACGACATCCGCGAGGTAGCGGCCCGCCGCGCCGCGGCCGGTGGCGAACGGCGTGAGGGCCATCACCGGCAGCACACGCCGCATGGCGAAGCGGGAGAGCGGACCGGCGTTGCGGGCGAGACCGGTGCCGGGGACGAAACCGGGGTTGTACGCGATGGCGTCGATCCCGGCCGGAAGCCTCCGCGCGTACTCGTGCACGAGGTGGATGGCGGCCAGCTTGCTCGTCGAGTACGCGGTGCGCCCGCCCGCCGTGCTGGACGGCTTGGGGAAGGCGCCCGGGCGGGCCAGGACATCGGGGGAGTTCCAGACGGGGCCGGGCACCATGCCCATGTTGTGCCTGAAGTCCCCGAAGTGGGTGTCGCTGACGGTGATCACGATCCGGGCGGGCGCGGTGAAGTGGTCCTGGAGCACCCGGACGAAGAGGTGATTGGCCAGTACGTTGATGGCGAAGGTGGCCTCGTACCCGTCGGGGGACTCGGTCAGCGCGTTGGTGTACTGCGTCCCCGCGTTGCCCACGAAGCCGCGCAGCGGTGGCAGATCACCGCGCTCCAGCCGGTCACGGATCTCGGTGGCGGCGGAGCGGGCGCTCTGGAGCGAGCCGAGGTCCGCCGGGACGTACGAGACCGTGTGCCCGCCCGTGGCGAGTTCCTCGGCGAGCTGGGCGCCGGAGGACGCGCGGGCCACGACGAGGAGGTGCGCGTCGGGCGACCGGCGCACGATGTGCTCCGCGGCGACGCGTCCGATCCCGCGGCTCGCGCCCGTCATCACGATGGTGTGCTTCGTAGCAGGCATGGAAGGCTCCTTCACTGGTCGGCCGATGGCGCCCGGCCCGGGCGCGGCGGCTCCACGTTCGCCGCCCCCGCCCACGCCGACCAGTGCCGTCCCCGTCACTAGGACTGGCAGTACCCAGGCTCATCCGGCGCCGCGCGGCGAGAATGAACCCATGGCTTCCTCCCGCTCCGACTTCGCCGCGCTCCTGCGCGCCTGGCGCGACCGCCTCGCCCCGGCCGACGCCGGCTTCGCCCCGAAGGCGAGCCGTCGCGCCCCGGGGCTGCGCCGCGAGGAGCTCGCCGAGCTGGCCGGGCTCTCCGTCGACTACATCCTGCGCCTGGAGCAGGGACGCGCGAAGCACCCCTCGGACCAGGTCGTCGGCGTCCTCGCCCGCGCCCTCCAGCTGTCCCGCGCCGAACGCGACCAGCTGTACCGGAGCGCCGGGTTGCTGCCGCCGCGGGACGGGACGGTCAGCGCCCACGTACCCCCGGGCATCCAACGGCTCGCGGCGCGTCTGGGCGACGTCCCGATCGGGGTGTTCACCGCCGACTGGACCCTGGTGTGGTGGAACGCCATGTGGAGCGCCCTGCACGGCGACCCCACCGTCCTCCCGGCCGCCGAACGCAACCTGGCCCGCGCCCTGTTCGGCACCGGTGCCGCCCGCGCATCGGTG
The DNA here is from genome assembly GCF_018035285.1 of Streptomyces sp. MK37H. Lineage (NCBI taxonomy): Bacteria > Bacillati > Actinomycetota > Actinomycetes > Kitasatosporales > Streptomycetaceae > Streptomyces > Streptomyces sp. MK37H. The sequence continues at coordinate 22,104 of NZ_JAAAYH010000036.1, forward strand.
CTCCGCGTCCGCCCCGAGCGCGGACACGACGCCTTCGAAACCTCGATCGTGGCCGACCTCAAGGACGCCGTCTCCCGCTATCCCTCCGACACCCGGCTCGCCCGCCTGGTGCGGGAACTACGGGCGGAGTCCGAGGCCTTCGCCCATCACTGGGCCACCCGGGCGACCGCCGCCCAGCACACCGCCGACCGCAAGAGGATCCGGCATCCGGAGATCGGCGACATCCTGCTCGACTGCGATGTGCTCATCGTCCCCGGCGCGGATCTGCGCATGGTCACCTACACGGCGGCGACCGGAAGCAGCGACGCGGGCAAGCTGGACCTGCTGCGCGTCACCGGCACCCACACCGCCATGCCCCGCTCGTGACCGGTCCTGTTACGGCGGCGTGGGGTCGGCATCGGGGCCGGAGCGCGTGGCGCCCCGGCCCCGGCCGGGCGTCCGGGTCAGGACGCGGGCAGCTCACCGCGGACCGTACGGGCCGCGGTGACCAGGTTCTCCAGTGAGGCGCGGGTCTCCGGCCAGCCGCGGGTCTTCAGACCGCAGTCGGGGTTGACCCACAGACGCTCGGCGGGGATGGCCTTCAGGCCCGTCCGCAGCAGTTCGGCCGCCTCCTCCGCGCTGGGCACCCGCGGGGAGTGGATGTCGTACACCCCGGGCCCGGCCTCGCGCGGATAGCCGTGGGCGGCGAGCTCGCGGGCCACCTGCATATGGGAGCGGGCGGCCTCCAGGCTGATGACATCGGCGTCGAGGTCGTCGATCGCCTGGACGATGTCGCCGAACTCGGCGTAGCACATATGGGTGTGGATCTGGGTGTCGGGGCGTACGCCGCCGGTGGTGAGCCGGAAGGCCTCGGTCGCCCAGGCCAGATAGGCGGGCCGGTCCGCGGTGCGCAGCGGCAGGGTCTCGCGCAGCGCGGGTTCGTCCACCTGGATGACCGAGGTCCCGGCCGCCTCCAGGTCGTTCACCTCGTCGCGCAGGGCGAGCGCGACGTGCCGGGCGGTGTCGCCGTGGGGCTGGTCGTCGCGGACGAAGGACCACGCGAGCATCGTCACCGGTCCGGTGAGCATGCCCTTGACCGGGCGGTCGGTGAGGGACTGCGCGTACGCCGTCCAGCGCACCGTCATCGGCTCGGGGCGCGAGATGTCACCGGCCAGGATCGGCGGGCGGACGTAACGGGTGCCGTAGGACTGGACCCAGCCGTGCTGGGTGGCCAGATAGCCGGTGAGCCGCTCGGCGAAGTACTGGACCATGTCGTTGCGCTCGGCCTCGCCGTGCACCAGCACATCCAGGCCGGTCTTCTCCTGGAAGGAGATCACCTCCTGGATCTCGGCCCTGATGCGCTCCTCGTACCCGGCCGTGTCGATCCGGCCCCCGCGCAGGTCGGCGCGGGCGGTGCGGAGTTCGCCGGTCTGCGGGAAGGAGCCGATGGTGGTGGTCGGCAGCAGCGGCAGGCGGAGGTGGGCGCGCTGGGCCGCGGTGCGCTCGGCGTACGGCTGGGAGCGCCGGGCGTCGGCCTCGGTGACCGCGGCGGCGCGGGCGCGGACGGCCGGGTCGCGGGTGATGGGGGAGTTGGCGCGGGAGGCGAGGTCGGCCCGGTTCGCGGCCAGCTCGGCGGTGATCGCGCCGGTGCCGCGGGCCAGGCCCTTGGCGAGGGTGACGATCTCCGCGGTCTTCTGCCGGGCGAAGGCCAGCCAGCGCAGGATCTGCGGTTCGATGTCCCGCTCGGCCGTCGTGTCGAGGGGGACGTGCAGCAGCGAGCAGGAGGCGGCCACATCGACCCGGTCCGCCAGGCCCAGCAGGGTGCCGAGCGTGGCCAGGGACTTCTCCAGGTCGTTGACCCAGATGTTGCGGCCGTTGACGACACCGGCGACCAGCCGCTTGCGGGGCAGCCCGCCTACGGCGGCCAGCGCGGCCAGATGCGCCGCGGCGGCCTCCGTGAAGTCCAGCGCCAGCCCCTCGACCGGGGCCTTGGCCAGCACCGGCAGCGCCTCGCCGAGGCGGTCGAAGTAGGAGGCGACCAGCAGCTTCGGGCGGTCGCTGAGGGCGCCGAGGTCACGGTAGGCGCGGCCGGCGGCGTGTCGCTCGGCCGGGGTGCGGTCCTGGACCAGGGCCGGCTCATCGAGCTGCACCCACTCGGCACCGGCCGCCCGCAGATCGGCCAGGACCTCGGCGTACACCGGAAGCAGCCGGTCCAGGAGGGTGAGCGGCTCGAAGTCGGCGGGCGCGCCGGGCGCGGGCTTGGCGAGGAGGAGATAGGTGACGGGGCCGACGATGACCGGCCGCGCGGTCAGCCCGAGGGCGAGGGCCTCCTTGAGCTCGGCGACCTGCTTGGCGGAGTCGGCCGCGAACACCGTGTCCGGACCCAGCTCCGGGACCAGATAGTGGTAGTTGGTGTCGAACCACTTGGTCATCTCCAGCGGCGCCACATCCTGCGTGCCCCGCGCCATCGCGAAGTACCCGTCGAGCGGGTCGGCGGCGACCGCGTCCCGGTGGCGGTCGGGGATGGCGCCGACCATGACGGTGGTGTCCAGCACATGGTCGTAGTACGAGAAGTCGCCCGTGGGGACTTCGTCGATGCCCGCCCCGGCCAGTTGGAGCCAGTTGGCGCGGCGCAGTCCGGCGGCGGTGGCCCTCAGCGCGTCGGCGGTGACGCGGCCCTTCCAGTAGCCCTCGATCGCCTTCTTCAGTTCCCGGTTCGGGCCCTGGCGGGGGTAGCCGTACACGGTGGCCCGTGCTGCCGCGGCTGCGGACTCGGTGGTCACGGAGATCTCCTTCGCGAGATGAATCCCTGAGGTCCCGGCGACGGGAGGAGAGCGCGAAGGGTGACGGACCGGACGCCACGACTTCGCGCGGCAGGCGCGCGGTCGTCCGCCTGGTGCATGTTCGCCGACCCGCCCTCGAGGTCACCGGGATGTCCGCGCACGGGTGGTCCGTACGCGGGCAGATGGCAGGTCTTCGGACTCACGGGCACGTCCTCCTCAGGAGGACACCTACTGGCCGTCGCTTCCCAGACCCTCTCACCGGACCCAGTGCGTATGACGGCGGTCGTTCCCGCTCACCGCTGCGGGGCAGTCCCGGAATTCCACCGGGTTCCCTCTTACGACGCGTCCCGCCTGGCGGACGGGGCGAACCAGCTGCACCAGCCAGCCTACGGGGCCGTCCGGCGGTGTGCGGGGTCCCGTCCGGTATTCGGGATGGTGAGGTGGGACACGGTGGACGCACTCGCGTACGAAGGCGTGGCGGACGCGCGAGTACGGCTCAGTGCGGCACGGGGAACCCCCGGTCACGTCGGCCGGGGGTTCCGCCCCTCACGGGCTCGTGGAGCGGGAGGTCAGCATGAGCTGGAGTCCGACTGGCCCACCAGATTGACCGGAACGGTGACGAAGGAGAACTGGTTGCTGGCGCATACGCCGGGGAAGGTCGTGGTCGTGCTGCTGGTGTTATTGACGGTGGCATCGGGGCCGTCCTCCGCGACGGCACCGGTCGCGCCGACGGCGAGGGACGCGGCGGTGAGAGCGAGCGTGGACAGGGCGGTCCGCATACGCATGGGAACTCCTTGCTGGGGATGAGCGGCCGGAAATGACCGGCTTCGCATGCATGGTGCCCCTTTGTCGGGCGGATCGCGGCCCAACGTCCCCCCAATGGGGTAAGCCGGTGCCCTCGGCCGTCCGGGCGGCCCAAGGACGCGTCATCCGCCGAAGCGTCACTCGTTGTCACGTCACCCGCCGCCTCGCCATCGGCCGCCGCGTCACCGCCGCCGAGCCGTGCGTCGTCCGCCGGGGCGCAGGGCGGGGTCGTCGTAGGCCGCCACCCCTCCGGCCGCCCCTCCTCTGTGTGGGGCAACCCGCCGCGCGGCCGTCGCGCGCTCCAGCTCGCCCTGCGTTCGGACACCGTCGAGCAGGGCGAACGCCAGGCCGCGCGGCTGCTCGCCGCCATCGGCGCGGCGGGCGCGCCGCTCGCCGCCGGGCTCGGCGAGCTCGAGGAGCCGGTGGCCGCCCAGCGCCGTCTGGTGGCCGACGCCTCCCATGAGCTGCGCACCCGCTGACCGCGCTGCGCACCAACGCCGAACTGCCGGCTCGCGCCGACCGGCTCTCCGCCGCCCAGCGGGACCGGGCCGCGTCGGCACGCCATGCTGTACAACACTCCGCTCAACTTCGTGCTCACCGGTGACTCGCTGGACCGGAACGGCCGTGAACTCGCCGCGCTCCAGAGGTACTTCGCGCCCCTGCACAAGGCGGCCGGTACCGAGCCCCTGACCGGCTTCCGGGCGCTGACCGCCGATCACACCGTGCAGCGCACCGTCTTCGGCGACGGCCCCCGCACCGTCACCGCCAACTTCGGCAGCGCACCCCACAAGGGCCTGCCCGGCGGCTGTGTGGACGCCAGGCTCCGCGGCGACAGCGCGCCCCGGCGGCTGTGCCCGGCCACGCTGAGAGGAATCGCCGGGTAACCGCGTGGCGCCATCGGCGCACATGGCGATGTTTCCGCGATTACCGGGCATTGCCCGTCCCATCGTTAGAGTCGGCCCTCACTGCACTGCGGGCCGACCCTGCGAGGTTTACTGAGCGATGGCATATCCGATGGCCGGGGCCGATGGCGTGCCCGCGAGACCGCATTTTCCCGAGGTCGAACTCGACATCCTGGACTACTGGGAGAAGAACCACATCTTCCAGGAGACCGTGGAAGCGCGGAAAGCCGAAAACGCCGAAGAATTCGTGTTCTACGACGGGCCGCCGTTCGCCAATGGCCTGCCGCACTACGGGCATCTGCTGGCCGGTTACGCGAAGGACGTGGTGCCGCGCTATCAGACCATGCGCGGCCGCAGGGTCGAACGGCGCTTCGGCTGGACCTCGCACGGGCTGCCCGCGGAACTCGACGCCGAAAAGCAACTCGGCATCACCGCCAAGTCCGATATCGAGCGCATGGGCGTCGAGCGGTTCAACGAGGTGTGCCGTACGACGGTGATGCGCTATACCGGCGAGTGGCGCGACTACGTCAATCGGCAGGCCCGTTGGGTCGACTTCGACGAATCCGTCAAGACCCATGACCTCGACTACATGGAGAGCGTCATGTGGGCGTTCAAGACCATGTGGGACAAGGGGCTCATCTATCAGGGGCATTCGGTTTCCTGGTATTGCGCGCACTGCGAGACCCCGCTGGCCAACGCCGAGAGCAGCGGCCGTATCGACGGCAGCGACACCCATCGCGAGGTGCCGGGCACCACCGCGGTCGTGGGCGTGACGCTGGACGGCGGCGAGCTGCTGCTGGTGGAGTCCGAGCAGCCCTGGGCGCTGCCGGGCGCCACGGCGGTGGCCGTGCACCCCGAGGCCGAGTACGCCGTGGTGGAGAGCGGCGGGCGGCGCCTGGTGGTGGCGGCCGACCGGCTCGACGCCCACGCCGATCTGGTGGGCGGCGGCCCCGTGGTCGCCCGGTGCAGCGGCGCCGAGCTGGCGGGCCGCCGCTACACACCGCTGTTCGACTTCTCCGCCACCGCCGACGACAGCCATGTCGTGGTGGCGGAACGCTTCGTGGACACAGGCGAGGGCACCGGCGCCGTGGCCGTCACCCCGTGTTTCGACGAGCGGGACCACGCCCTCGCCACCGAGGAGGGCATCGGCCGGACTTATCCGGTCGACTCCGCCGGCCGCTACACCGACGAGGTGCCGCCGTGCGCCGGAGCCCCGGTGCTGGAGTCCACCGAAACCGTGCTCGGCCTGCTGGAGACGAGCGGCGCGCTGCTGAACAGCCGGCCGCACACCCGCTCCCGGCCGCACTGCTGGCGCTGCGGCACCCAGCTGCTGCAACACGCCATCGCCACCTGGTTCGTCGCCGTCACCCGGCTTCGCGCCCGGATGCTCGAACTCAACGAGCGGATCAGCTGGACCCCCGAGCATGTGCGCGACGGCCAGTTCGGCAACTGGGTGGGCGGCGCCAAGGACTGGAACATCTCCCGCAACCGCTACTGGGGCGCCCCCATACCGGTGTGGGTGTCGGACGACCCGGCCCATCCCCGGGTCGATGTATACGGTTCCCTGGACGAGATCGAGCGCGACTTCGGCGTACGGCCCGGCGATCTGCACCGTCCGTACATCGACGAGCTGACCCGCCCCAACCCCGACGACCCGTCGGGCCGGTCGGTGATGCGGCGGGTGCCCGAGGTGCTGGACTGCTGGTTCGAGACCGGATCCATGCCGTTCGCGCAGGTGCACTATCCGTTCGAGAACGCCGAGTGGTTCGACCGCCACTCCCCGGGCGACTTCGTGGTCGAGTACTACGCCCAGACCCGCGGCTGGTTCTACAACATGCATGTCATGTCGACGGCGCTGTTCGACCGCCCGGCCTTCGCCAACTGCACCGTCCTCGGTGTGGTGCTCGGCCACGACGGACAGGCCATGTCCAAGGCGCGCAACAACTACCTCGATGTCAACGACGTCTTCGCCCGCGACGGCTCCGACGCCATGCGCTGGTTCCTCATGAGCTCGCCTCTGCTGCGCGCCCGGGACCTGGAGGTCACCGAGGCCGGCAGCAGGGAGGCCCTGCGCCAGGTGCTGCTGCCGCTGTGGAACGCCTGGCACTTCCTGGCCCTGTACGCGGGCGACACCGAGGGCCGCGTCCGCACGGACGCCGGCCATCCGCTGGACCGCTATCTGCTGGCCAAGACCCGTGACCTGGTCGAGCTGACCACCCGCGCGATGGACGAATACGACCTCTCGCGCGCCTGCTCCGCACTGCGGGACCACCTCGATGTGCTGACCAACTGGTACATCCGCTGCTCCCGCGACCGGTTCACCGCCGGAGACCGCGCGGCCGTGGACACCCTGCACACCGCGCTCGAAGTGCTGTGCCGGCTGATGGCGCCGCTGCTGCCGCTCATCACCGAGCGGATCTGGCGCGGGCTGACCGGCGGCCGGTCGGTGCACCTGGCCACCTGGCCCTCGGCGGAGGAACTGCCGTCCGACCCGGAGCTGGTGCGGGTGATGGACCGGGTGCGCGAGGTCGCCTCGACCGCGCTCGGCCAGCGCAAGAGCCACCGGCTGCGGCTGCGGCTGCCCCTGGCACGGCTGGTGATCGCCGACCCCGACGCGCTCGCGCTGGAGCCCTACACCGGGCTGCTCCGCGACCAGCTCAATGTCAAGGATGTCCAGCTCACCACCGATGTCTCCGCCCACGGCCGGATGCGGCTGACCGTCGACCCCCGCAAGTGCGGCCCCCGCCTCGGCGGGGCGGTGCAGGAGGTCATCCGCGCCGCGGCCACCGACGACTGGACCACGAACGAGGACGGAAACGTCGTGGCGGCGGGGCGGGAGCTGCTCGCCGGGGAGTACGAGCTGCGGCTCGCCGCCGACGGACCGGGCGCCGTCGCCGCGCTGCCCGGCGGAGCGGGGCTGATCGTGCTCGATGTCGAGGTGACCGAGGAGCTGGCGGCCGAGGGCGCGGCACGCGACCTGGTACGTGTGGTGCAGCAGGCACGCCGCGCGGCCGACCTCGACGTCTCCGACCGCATCGCGCTGAGTGTCGAGCTGCCCGAGGCGGTGGCGGCACGGATCCGGCCCCACGACGCGCTGCTGACGGCCGAGACCCTGGCCGACCGCCTGACGTACGGGCCCCTCACGGACGCCGGTCACGAGGGTGTCATCGGCGACGGCACCGCGGTCCGGGTGCGTATCGACAGGCTCTGACACGGCTCTGACACGGCTCTGATACAGGAAGAGAAAACGGATGACCCGTCTTGAAGGGCTTGTGAGCGCACAGGCCACGCGAACACCGGAAGCGGACGCGGTCGTGTTCGGCCCGACGCGGCTGACCTATCGAGAACTGGACGAGCGGGCCGGCCGGCTGGCCCACGCGCTGCGCACCGGCGGGCTGCGCCCGGACGACCGCGTGTGCGTACTGGCGCCCAAGGGCCCGGACGCGGTGGTGTATCTGCTCGGTGTGCTCAAGGCCGGTGGCGTCTGCGTGCCGCTGGACACGGCGTCGCCCGCGGACCGGCTGGTGTCCATCGTGAACCAGACCGGGCCGTGCCGGATCCTCGCCGACCGGCAGCGGACCCCACTGGCCACCGAGGTGTCGGCCGCCGCGGCACCCGGCGCGGTGGTGGGCCTGTGCCTCCCCGAGGGGGACGCCACGGGCTCCCTCCCCACGGTCACCGCGGCCGATGTCGCCTCGGCGCCCTCGACCGCGCCCGAGCCGGTCAGTGGCGAATCCGGTGTGGCGTATGTGCTGTTCACCTCCGGCTCGGCGGGTGAGCCCAAGGGCGTACCGCTCACCCACGCCGGCATCATCCACTTCGTGACCTGGGCCAATGAGCACTTCGGGCTCAGGTCCGACGACCGGATCTCCTGCCATCTCCAACTGCACTTCGACGGTTCGCTGTGGGATGTGTACGGGCCGCTGATCTGCGGGGCCGAGCTGCATCTGGTTCCGCCGGAGGCGAGCCTGCTGCCGACCACGCTGGCCCAGTTCATCCGTGACGCACGGCTCACCCAGTGGCTTTCGGTGCCGTCCGTGCTCAGCGCCATGGCACGCCACGAGGTGGTGGAGAAGGACGACTTCCCGCATCTGCGCCGGGTGCTGTGGGGCGGTGAGGTGTTCCCGCCCACGGATGTGGAGTACTGGATGCGCCGACTGCCCCATGTCACCTTCACCGGCTTCTACGGCACCACCGAAACCACCATCGCCAGCTCCTACTACACCCTGACCGAACTGCCCGACGAGGCGCTTCCGGTCGGCCGGGCCATCCCCGGCGAGTGGCTGGAGCCCGTCGACGACCAGCTGCGCCCGGTCGCCCCCGGCGAGGTGGGCGAGATGGTGATCGGCGGCGCGGGGGTCAGCCCGGGGTACTGGCGGGACCCCGAGCGCACCGCGGCCTCGTTCATCGAGCTTCCCCCCGGCTCCGGGCGGCGCGCGTACCGCACCGGTGACCTCGGCAGCCGGGACGCGGACGGGCTGCTGCGCTTCCACGGCCGCGCCGACCGCCAGGTCAAGGTCAATGGCTACCGCGTGGAGCTGGACGAGGTGATGACCGAGCTGCACTCACTGCCGGAGATCGCCGCCGCGGCGGTGGTGGCGGCGCCGAGCCGCGCCGGATCCCCGCTGATCTGCGCGGCCTACACCCTCGCCGCCGGTGTCTCGCTGACCACGGCACAGGTGAAGGCCCGCCTCGGGAGCAAGGTGCCCGGGTACATGCTGCCCACGCGCTGGCTCGCGCTGGAGTCGCTGCCCGTCAACGCCAACGGCAAGACCGACCTGCGGGCACTCCAGCAGCGCTTCACCGCCGACGAGGCCGTCCCCGGCGGCGGTGGCGGCGCGTGACCGAGTTCTCCTTCACGGGCGGCACGGCCCGGGACCGACTGGAGATCGCGGACTTCCAGGACTCGCTGTGGCGCGGCGGACGCCGCGCCAATCTGGCCTATATGGACTGGAAGTACGCCACCAACCCCCACCTCGACGACCGCTACGTCACCCTCGCCCGCGAGGGTGACGAACTGGTCGGCATGGTGGGGGTCTTCGGCGCGTGCTGGGAGGTGGCGGGGGAGCGGTTCATGCTGCCCTGCCTGACCGACACCGTGGTCGCCCCCCGCCACCAGGGCAGCCCGCTGTTCCGGATGCTCACCGACGAGGTGGTGGCACGGCTGCGCGCCGACGGTGTGCCCTGGCTGCTGGACTTCGGCGACCAGGGGGCCGGCCCCGCCATGCTGATGAACGGCTGGCGTCCGATCGGCCCCTGGGCGCAAGCGGTGGTCAAGCGCGAGAAGCCACTGGTGGCCGACCGGCCGTGGCACGAGCTGCCCGCCACACGGGGCGCCGGGTCCGGCCTGACGCTGCGTCCGCTGCCCGCCGTGGCAGCGGAGGCGATGGCCGGGCTGGTGGCCCGGCTGCCGGGCGGCGAAGGCCCGCGCCCGGCGCGGGACGCCGCGTACTTCCGCTGGCGCGCCGCGAACCCACTGGCTCGCTACTTCCATCTGGTGGCCGGTGACGGACCGGTCGAGGGCTATCTCATCGGGCACCGCTCGGGCGTCGACACCGACGACGGCGAGACCCCGACGACCATCGTGGACTGCGAGGCCACCTCCGACGAGGTGTTCGCGGACCTGGTGGAGGCCGCCCTGGCATGGCTGCCGGGCGCCGAGGTGCTGATGTGGACCCGCGATCTGTCCGCGGTACGGGTGGCGGCGCTGCGCGCGCTCGGCGCCGAACTCGACGAGCCCACCGGCCTGTTCACCCGCGATATGTACCTCCCCAGTCTGATGGTCCGTGCGACCGGCGCCGAGATGCCGCCCGCGCTGCGCCACCTCGACAAGCCGGACGGCTGGAATCTGAGTGGAGTGTCCGGCCGCGCCTGGCGGTGACATCGGCTGACCCTATAGCTGTCTCGACAGACGAAAGCGCCGCTCGCCCCCTTCCCGGGAGGCGAGCGGCGCTTTCGTCGCGGCTTTACGGGGTGTCCGGCGCGTGGCAGGGGCTTCGCCCCTGGTCCCCGGGGTCAAGGGGCGGAGCCCCAGTGGAGGGAAGGGGCGGGGAACAGCCCGCCGCAGGCGTCAGCGGCTGGGGCGCAGCTCGAAGAGCAGACCGCCGGGCGGCCGGTTGAACTCCTGGACCGCCTCGCACTCCCAGCCGGCGGCGTCGAACGCGGTCATCCAGTCCGAACGCGTCGGCAGCGTCACCCCCATGAGCGCGTGGGCGAACTCGAAGCCCAGGGTGAAGATGGGCGTGTGCGGCCCGGGCGTCACCTCGCTGCGCACCACATCGCACAGCAGGAACCGCTCCACATCGGGGAAGACCTCGCGGATCCTGCGCAGCACCGTCACACACTTGTCGTACGGCCAGAAGTCATGCCCCATGAACACGCAGGTGACCACGTCGATACCGGCGAACTCCGGTAGCTGGGGCAGCGCGTGCACATCGCCGTGGTGCACCGAGATCCGGTCCGCGAGACCGGCCTCGGCCACGGAGGCCCCGGTCAGCTCCACGGCCGCGGGCGCGATGTCCACTCCCACGCCACGGACATCGGAGTGGTTGCCCGCGATGCGGATGAGCCGCTGGCCGGAGCCGCAGCCCAGGTCGCACACCGCGCGGGGCGGCTGGTCGGCGAGGATCTTGTCGAAGCGCAGCTCGACCTCGACATCGCCGATCATCCGGGAACTCACCGCGACGGCGCGCATGTCCCGCTGGTAGAACTCGCCGTGCCGGTTGCGCTCCAGTGCGACATGCGGCGCCCGGCTCGTCAGCTCGCCGTTGCCACCGGCCAGCCAGTAGAAGTAGCCGCGGTCGAGGTAGACCGCGTCAAAGCCCGGCCCCGGGCGGGCGGACCGGTCGTCCAGCACGACGATCCCGGCCCACTCCAGGGGCAGGAGGATGCCGCGGAGCACGGCCGGGTCGATTCGGTCCGCGCCCTCCTGACGGTCGTCGAACCGGATTTCGCCGCGGTCCTTGAGGTCGTCGAGCAGCCCGAGTTCCACGGCGGCCGACAGCGCGGAGACCGCCACGGACGCACTGAACAGGGAGTCGGTGCTCGGAGTGGCGGTAGGAGTGGGGGTGAAGTGCGGTGTTGTCGTCATCACTGCTCCTTGTGTGGTGAGGGGGTGTGCCGGCGGCCGATCACTTCTGCTCGAGGGGCTTGCGGGCGCGGTAGATGGTGCGGCAGGGGACGGAGGTCAGGGAGCACGAGCCCGAGTCGCATTTGACGTAACGCTGCTCGAAGTCGTGCTCGGCCGGGACGAGACCAGCGGACTCCAGCGCCCCGGCCACCTCGGCGTCGTCGTACTCCCAGCTGCGCAGCGTCTGGTCCACCCGCCGGGCGGACACCCCGGTGCCGAAGACGCCGGAGACGCGCAGCATCCCCGTCCGCGTGCCGTCGTCCCAGACACCGCGCTTGACGATCACGGCCTCGTCATCGTCGGTCAGGGTGACGTTGTTCCAGTGGCGGAAGTGCGATCCGGCGTAGAGGTCGAAGACGAACTCCCCGCCGGGGAGGAGCGCGTCGTGCACCGAGGTGAAGCACTGGGTCAGCTCCGCCACCGAGCCCAGGTGGTTGAGCGCCCCGTCCAGGCTCACGCAGGCGGCGGCCTGGTGCGGGGTGCGGAAGCTCCGGGCGTCGGCCTCGACCAGCGTGAGTGTGCCGTTCTCCACGGCGGGGGCGAGCTTCTTGCGCGCGATGTCCAGCATGGCGCTCGACCCGTCCACGCCGGTGGCCCGCCAGCCCGCCGCACAGAAGACCGACGCCGTCACGCCGGTGCCGCAACACAGGTCGATCACCGAGCGCTCCGGCAGTCCCTGTCGGTCCAGGTGTTCGGCGAGCCGGGGCGAGAAGGCGTGGACCCATCCCGTGTACCGGCTGTCGAAGAAGGTCGCGAAGCCGTCGCTGTAGTAGTAGTTCGCCATGGTGAGCCTCCGTGGGCCGCGGTGTGAAAGGAAGGTGCAGGGGGGGCCGGTCGCTCAGCCGGCCGGGTGGGCGCGCAGCGCCGGGGCGACATCCCGGGCGAAGAGCTCGAGGGTCTGCCAGTCGACCGGTGGGCGGGCGCCGAGCAGGAAGTCGCGGACGCCCAGCTCCAGATAGGGCCGCAGCCGCTCCACGCACTGCTCGGGCGTGCCGAAGACCAGATACTCCGGCCACACCGGCGAATCGGGGCCCAGCCGCTCCAGCAGCCGCTCCTTGCGCTCCAGCGCCTGTCGCTCGTCCTCGGCGAGGATCGCCCGGAACGTCACCGACTGGCGGATGGTTCCGGGGTCGCGGCCCACGACGGCGGCGTGTTCGGCCAGCTTCCGCAAGCGGCGGCGGTAGGTGTCCGGGGTTCCGGCGAGGGTGTTCCAGATGTCGGCGTGTTCCGCGACGATCCGCAGCATCCGCCGCTCGCCCTCGCCACCGATGACCAACGGCAGTCGCCGCTGGAGGGGGCGCGGTCGCAGATGGGCGTCCTCCAGCCGGAAGTGTTTTCCCGCGAAGGTGGCCGGTCCGTCGGTCCACAGCGCCCGGAGCACCTGGCATGCCTCGTCCAGCATGTCCAGCCGGGTCCCGGCGCTGGGGAAGTCGATGCCGTACTGGTCGTAGGCCAGATCCGCACCGGCCGCGCCCATCCCGAACTCCAGGCGCCCGTCCGAGACATGGTCGATGGTGGCCGCGGTGGCCGCGGCCAGCGCCGGGTGCCGCCAGGTGACCGCCGAGACGAGCACGGCGCAGCGGATCCGGCTGGTGCGCGCGGCGAGCGCCGCGAGCAGCGACATGCCCTCGAAGCACGGCCCTGCCGGGCCTCCCATGGGCGGACGGAAGTGGTCGAAGAGGGACACCCAGTCGTATCCGAGCTCCTCGGCCGTCTGCCACAGCTCCAGCGCCTCGGCGAAGGTCGTGTACTGCTGGCCCGAGTGGACGCCCACCCGGACGGCGTCTCCGTGGATCCGCATGGTCAGCCGGCCTGTGGTGCGCACAGCGTGCGGACCGTGTCGGTGAGGGTGCGGATGGTGCGGAACACCTCGGGGCTGACCGCGTCGTCGGGGAACCGGAAGGTGAAGGTCTCCTCCAGGTCCACGATGAGTCCCGCCACCCCGAGCGAGCTCACACCGAGGGACGACAGCTCGGCGTCCGGGTCCAGGGCGGTGGCCGGTGGCGGCGCCTCCGCGCGGCGCCGCACGGCCTCCGCCACGGAAGCCATGAGTGGGTCCATGTACGCGATACCTCCTGTGGATCGGGCCTGATGGGCGGGCGTCGGCTCAGTGGGCCGAGAAGTGATGAACGGTGCGATGGCGGTAGGTCTCGCCGGGGTCGAGCCGCACCGGGGGGTAGTCGGCGCGGTTGGGCGCGTCCGGCAGCGGGCCGGCCTCCAGACAGATGCCGGAGCGCCGCCGCCCCGCGAAGCCGTCGGCCGAGTACACCCCCACCGCGGGCTGGTCGGTGACCACGCGCATGGTGCGCCCCGAGGCGGGGTCGTGCAGCCGCGCCGCCCAGTCCGGGCCGTCCAGGACGAAGCAGTTGTCCAGCCGCTGGTCGCCGATCGGTTTGAGCTCGCGGTGGTCCAGCGGGCCTCCGGTGAGGTCCGCTGGCGGCCCGGGGAGCGGGATCAGCTCGTCGTCGAAGACCACCGCGCGGGTGGCGTTGAGCGCGAGCAGATGGCCGTCGATCCGTCCGGCGCCGGCCAGGTTCCAGTAGGCATGGTTGGTGAGCCCCACGATGGTGCTCGCGGTGGTCGTGGCCCGGTATTCGAAGGTCAACGTCCCTGTCCGGGAGACCTGGTAGAGGACCTCGGCGGACAGCGCGCCCGGGTAGCCCTGGTCGCCGTCCGGGCTGTCCAGGCGCAGCCGCAGCGAGAGCACACCGTCCGCGCGCTCCGCCTCCGCCCGCCACACATACCGGTCGAAGCCGAGGGCCCCGCCGTGGATGTGGTGGTCGCCGTCGTTGCGGTCGAGGTGGTGTTCGGCGCCGTCGAGCCGGAACCGGCCGCCCGCCACACACCGGCAGTAACGGCCCACGGTGGAGCCGACATACGGATTGGCCGCCCGGTCCTGGTAGCTGTCGAGGTCCGGGAGGCGCACCACCACATTGCCGGTGCGGCCCTCCCGGTCGGGGACCAGGACCTCCACGAGCTGCGCCCCGTAGGTCCACACCACCACGGCCAGGCCCTCGCCGGTGTCCAGGGTGTAGGCGTCCACCTCGGTCGGCCCCTGGCCGCGGTGGCCCACGGTGGTGCCGACCCTCTCCCGCTGTATCGTCGCGCCCATCAGCCCTCCCGGTCCGGGCCGGAAGCCGCCGTGCGGAGGGTCTTCTGCAGGTGGACGCGGCGGCTGCCACCCTCGTCGCGGAGCGTGGGCCCGTACTGCCGGAACCCCAGGATGTCCAGCAGCGACCGGGTCTCCCGCAGATCCGGATTGGCTTCCGAGCGCAGCACGTCCGCACCGGCCCGCGCCGCCTCCTCGATGGCGTGGCGTACGCACCGCAGCCCCACCAGCGACCCGTCCGCGAGCCATTCGGGCGCCACCGCCAGCCGGGAGAGGTGGATCGGCCGGCCCGCGGGCGGGTACACCCCCTCGTCCACGGTGAACGGCCGGTCCCAGGTCAGGGTGAACATCCCGGCGGCGTGTGCGCCGTGGCGCAGCAGACGCACCGAGCCGGACCGCACACGGGCCTCGGTGGTCTCCGGGCGGCGCCGGGGCGCGGGGGTGCCGGAGGCCGCCGCCTGGTGGGCGTCGCACGCGCACAGCAGTGCATGCGCCTCGTGCGGGTCGCGGCTCACCTCCCACCGCCACCCGGCCGTCGTCGTCTCCTCGGCCAGGAGCCGGGTTTCCGCCATCGTTCAGCCCCTGCCCACGCGTACGGTCACGGTCTTGGGGCGCTGGTACTCGGTGAGCGCCAGCACGCTCATGTCCGTGCCGTGCCCCGAGCTGCCACGCCCGCCGTGGGGAAGTTCCGCGGTCTGCTCCAGATGGCAGTTGACCCACGCCTCCCCGGCGTTCAGCCCTCCGGCCAGCTCCAGGACCTCGTCCGTACGGGCGCCCCACACGCTCGCGGCGAGGGCCTGCGGCACCGAGTTGGCCAGGGCCAGGGCCTCGGCGTGGCCGTCCGCCGCCTGCACGGTGAGCACGGGTGCGAACACCTCCTCCAGCACCGCCGGATCGTCCGGTGGCAGGTCGGCGAGGACACGGCCGGGCCGCCAGTGGCCGCCCTCCTCGCCCGGGGGCGGGGCGAGCGGGGCGATGTGCTCGACGCCCGCCGCGCTCTGGCCGACGATCCGGTCGTAACGGGCCGCCTGGTCCGCGTTGTTGAGCGGACCGAAGTGGACACCCGCGCGCCGGTCGGCCATCGCCTTGGCCAGCCCCTCGACGGTCTCCTGGTAGTTCTCCCGGAGGGTGATGACCCGGGCGGGGGCGGCGCAGCTCTGCCCGGCGTTGTAGGTGGCGGCCCGTACGAGCGCCTCATAGGTGTCCGGCGGGGCGTCCGGCAGCACCAGCGCCGGGCAGTTGCCGCCGAGCTCCAGGCTGACGCGGCGCAGGCCCGCACGGGCGACGATGTCGCGGCCGCCCGCCTCGCTGCCGGTGAACGCCACCGCGTCGATGTCGCTCTCCACCAGCAGCCGGCCGGTGTCCCGGTCGCCCGGCACGGTCAGCAGGACACCGGGGCCCAGTGCCGTCGCCGCGTCCCGCGCCAGGAGCAGCGCGGTGTCCGGGGTGGTCAGCGCGGGCTTGAGGACCACCGTGTTGCCGGTGGCCAGTGCGGGCCCGATCCGCCACGCGGCCATCATCAGCGGGTAGTTCCAGGGGACGATCACCCCGATGACGCCCAGCGGTTCCCACCGCACCCAGCTCTCCCGGCCGGGCAGATAGTGCCCACCGGCGGGGGAGACGTCGGCGCGCACCGCGCCCGCGTAGAAGCGCAGCAGATCGGCGCAGTTCTCGACCTCACCGGCCGCCTCGGCGGCGGGCTTGCCGGTGCCCGCCCGCTCGGCCTCGGTGTACTCGGCGGACCGCTCCTCGATCAGATCGGCGAAGCGGAGCAGCCGCCGGGCCCGGTCGCGGGGCGCGAGCGAGGCCCAGGAGGCCGCGGCGGCGCGGGACTCGGCCACCGCCGCCGTCACCTCCGGCTCACCGCCCAGCGCGATCCGCCGTCGCTCGTGTCCGGTGCGCGGGTCGGTCAGCACCGTCTCGGCGACGGCGGGGCCCTGCTTGCCGGCCACGAACGCGGCGATGCGCTCGACGGTGCGGAAGCTGTCCGGGGCCAGGTCGGCGGCGGTCACACCGATGCCGAACTCCTTCTCCATCGCCACGAACAGATTCATGAAGCCGATGGAGTCGAGCAGACCGGTCTCGATCAGATCGGTCCCCGGTGGCGGCGGCTCGATCTGGAGGACCGCACACAGCAGGTCCGTGACGCGGGAGGTCATCCCGGAGTCGGTGTTCATGGGGTACTCCTGGGGCTGGGCGGTGAGCCGGAGGTGACGGCGG
>NZ_JAAAYH010000360.1:0-9257 GCF_018035285.1 Streptomyces sp. MK37H
GTCAGCTGCGGACCGGGGCGGAGTCCGGTCGGGTGTGCACCAAGGAATGGCACCCCATCACCGTCACCGCCGAGGGGATCTGGGACGGCCGCCGGGTGTCGTACGAGCACACCTTCGCGAACAACTGCTTCAAGAGCGCGGCCCCGACGACGGTCTTCGAGTTCTGATGAACTGACCGGAAAGGGGAAGGCCCCCGGACACCGTCCACGGGTGTCCGGGGGCCTGCTTCCGTTCACACGGGAGCGGACCGCGGAAGCGAAACGCTCACCGGGTGAGCCAGGCCGGCCAGGTCGGCCGGATCAGCCGATCTCGGCGCCGAACGCCTGCAGCGCCTCCGGCACCGGCTGGAAGAAGGTCTCGCCGCCCGAGGAGCAGTCACCGCTGCCGCCGGAGGTCAGACCCAGCGCCGTGTCGCCCGCGAAGAGCGCGCCGCCGCTGTCGCCGGGCTCGGCGCAGACGTTGGTCTGGATCAGCCCTTCGACCGATCCTTCCTGGTAGTTGACGGTCGCGTTGAGGCCGGTGACCTCGCCGTCGTGCACCTGGGTGGTGGAGCCGCTGCGCGTCACCTTCTGGCCGACGGTGGCGTCACCGGCCTTGGCTATCGCCTGGGTGCTGCCGTTATAGAGGTCGACCGCGCTCGGGTGGTCGGTGTCCTTGGTGTACTTGACCAGACCGTAGTCGTTGCCCGGGAACTCGCTGCCCTCGTTGGTCCCGATCTCCTCGCCGCCCTGCGAGTCCGACCAGCTGCTGATGGCCTCGGTGCAGTGACCGGCGGTCAGGAAGTACGGCTGGCCGCCCTTGACGACGTTGAACCCGAGCGAGCAGCGCCCACCGTCGCCCCAGATCGCGTCGCCACCCGCGATGAAGGTGGAGAACTTCCCGGCCGAGCGCTTCACTTCGACCTTGTCGCCGAGCGCGTCGGCGACCTTGTTGAGGGTGGCCATCCGGGTGCCCTTGACGGAGCTGTCCGCGGTGACGACGACCTTGTTGCTTCTGGGGTCCACCGACCACGAGGTGCCGGGGATGGTGGCCTTCTGCTTCAGCGTCTGACGCGCCTTGCTCAGCTCGGCCAGGGTGTTCGTGACCACCTTGGCCTCGGCCCCGGCCTCCCGGATCTTGTCCACGACACCCTTGTTGACCACGTTGACGACGAGCTTCTTGGCCTTGGCGTCGTAGTACGAACCCGCCGTGTCGCTCTTGAGCGAGGAGGTGAGCGTGTTGGCGAGCTTTCCGGCGGCGCCGACCGAGAGGGTGTCGGGCTGGGGCTCACCGGGGGCGGCGTTGGCGCTCTGCAGGGTGATGCCCGTGGCGACCAGGGCCGCTATGCCGGCTCCGGCGATGACGACACGACGCTTGGGTATGCGGCGGTGCTTCAACTCTCTGCCTTCCAGTGGGGGGTTGGGCCCGTCGGCAGTGGGGTGCCAGGGCCCGGAGGGCGTAACGGCATAGCGCTTCTCCCCCTCGGGGGCGCGTCCATGCCAATTTGCGCCGCCGAGTATTCCCATCACCACCGGGCGCGCACAAGGGCGCGTTCACGTCATGGGCGTGAAATTTACACTGCGGACTCAAGTCCGGACATGGCGGTGCCCGCACACCTTCAAGGTGTACGGGCACCGAATCAGGTCTCCGGACGAGCCGTCAAACCGGGCGGATCACCCCACGGAATCCCCTCGCGGGATTCCCTGCCGGACATCACCTCCCACGGCTCATCGCTCGACCGTATGCGGCTCCGACTCGCGCTCGGTGAGCGTCGGCATCGCCTGCCGAGCGGGCTGGGCCGGCTGCGTGGGCGCGGCCTCCCGCTCCGGCGCGGCGGCCGGACCGGCGGCCGGAGCGCCACCCTCTGTCCGGGCCGCCGCCGGGATCTCCTGCTGGCCCCTCTCCAGGAAGCGCAGCAGCTCGACCGGGATGGGCAGCACCAGTGTGGAGTTCTTCTCGGCGGCGACCGCCATCACCGTCTGGAGCAGCCGCAGCTGGAGCGCCGAGGGGGTGTCGGCCATCTGGGCGGCGGCCTCGGCCAGCTTCGTCGAGGCCTGCAGCTCCGCGTCCGCGTTGATCACTCGGGCGCGGCGCTCCCGGTCGGCCTCCGCCTGGCGGGCCATCGACCGCTTCATGGTCTCCGGCAGCGACACATCCTTGATCTCCACCCGGTCGATATGGACGCCCCATCCGACGGCCGGGCTGTCGATCATGAGCTCCAGGCCCTGGTTGAGCTTCTCCCGGTTGGAGAGCAGATCGTCCAGATCGCTCTTCCCGATGATCGACCGCAGCGAGGTCTGGGCCATCTGGGAGACGGCGAAGCGGTAGTCCTCCACCGCGATCAGCGCCTCGGCCGCGTCCACGACCTTGAAGTAGACGACGGCGTCGACCCGCACGGTCACATTGTCCCGGGTGATGCCCTCCTGGGCGGGGACGGGCATCGTCACGATCTGCATATTGACCTTCTGGAGCCGGTCGACGAACGGAGCGATCATGGTGAACCCCGGCCCCCGGATATCCGAGCGGAGCCTCCCGAGCCGGAAGACCACCCCCCGCTCGTACTGCTTGACCACCCGGGCCGCGGCCAGCACGCCCAAGGCGCCGAGGCAAGCCAGTACCACTATCAATGTCACGAGCGCATCGACCATCACGGCCACCTGCCGTCCGTATCGCGAACAATGCCCCTCGTGGGGTACTGATGTCCACGATAGTCCGCCCGTCGAGCAGTGGGGAGGGCTGTGGAAAACCCCCGCCGGGCCGCATGGAACGGCCTTCCCCACCGACGCGGAGAGCCCCCGTCCGGCAGCACGGACGGGGGCTCTCGCTCAGCCTGGTGCGGAGCTGATCAGCGGAGGAACGGCGCCGATCAGTAGACGCTCACGCCGTACGCGTTCAGCGCCTCGACGACCGGCTGGAAGAACGTGGTGCCACCGGAGGTGCAGTTGCCGCTGCCGCCGGAGGTGAGTCCGAGGGCGGTGGAGCCGGCGTAGAGCGGGCCGCCGCTGTCGCCGGGCTCGGCGCAGACCGTGGTCTGGATCATGCCGTAGACGATGTCGCCGTTGCCGTAGTTGACCGTGGCGTTCAGCGCGGTGACCCGGCCGCTGTGGATGCCGGTGGTGGAGCCGCGCCGGGTGACCGTCTGGCCCACGGTCGGGTTGGCGGCCGAGGTGATGTCCTGGCTGCCGACGGTGCCCTGGGGGGTGACCGAGCCGCTGTACCGGACCAGGCCGTAGTCGTTGGTCGGGAAGCTGGAGCCGGCCGTCGGGCCGATGGTGGTGGTGTGGCCGGAGTTCGACCACCAGGTGCCGGCGCCGTCGGTGCAGTGACCGGCGGTGACGAAGTAGTTGGCCCCACTGCTGTTGCGCACGTTGAAGCCGAGGGAGCAGCGCCAGCTACTCGCGTAGATCGCGTCGCCGCCCGAGATCAGCTTCTGAATCTTGCCGGAGGTCCGCTTGACCTCGATGGCGTCGGCGTTCGAGCCGGCGGTGTTCTTGATCTTGGCTATCTCACTCTGGGACACCGTGCTGTCGGCGGTGACCACGAGCTTGTTGGTCCCCTTCTCGACATACCAGGCGGTGCCCGCGACATCGGCCTCGAGGACGGCGCTGCTCGCCGACTTGGCCTCGGCCGCACTGAAGGTGCGGGCGCCGTCGCTACCGGCGTAGGCGGCGGGGGCGGCGAGTGCCGTTCCGGCCACCAGGGCGGAGGTCGCGGCGATCAGGGCGATACGTCTCGCCTGCTTGCTGTGGGGGGCGTTGCGCTTGATCCTCAACTCTTCCTCCGGGGGAATCGGGGGTCCGCTTGGGTGGGCAGGCCCGTGAGGCGCAGTCAACGAGCACGCCGATATGACCGATTCAGCGTGCCCCTGACAAGCGCTTCCGGAAGTATTCGTGGCTCCGGGCGCAGCGCGCAAGAGGACAATTCGGAACAGCCGCCGGGCACACGCCACATAGCCCCGGCGGGTTCAGGCCGCCGGGGCTTGTGCTCCCATCCCCTTGGGTATCTGGTGAGACGGACGCGCGGGCGATCGGGTTCCGTTATGGCGCGGACGTATCGCGTCCTGGCGGCCGGGCCGCCGCGCGGCCGCTCAGCCCCGCTCCCCGGGGTGCGGAAGTCCCAGGTGGTCGCGGAGTGTCGGACCGCTGTACGCGGTGCGGAACACCCCGCGCTCCTGGAGCAGCGGCACCACCCGGTCCACGAAGTCATCGAGTCCGCCGGGGGTCAGGTGGGGCACGAGGATGAAGCCGTCGGCGGCATCGGCGGCCACGAATTCCGCCATCTCCGCCGCGACCGCCTCCGGGGTGCCGATGAACGACTGACGCCCGGTCGCCTCGATGACGGTCTGCCGGATGGACAGCCCTTTCTCCTCCGACAGCGCCCGCCACTTGGCGGCGACGGCCAGCGGATCGCCGTGCCGCACCCGGCCCTGGACCAGCTGGGATTCGGGGTCGGGGTCGATGTCCGGAAGCGGCCCGTCCGGGTCGTAGCCGGACAGATCCACACCCCAGATCTGCTCCAGGGTGAGGATCGCGGTCTGCGGCGAGACCTGCTGCCGCCGGATCTCGGCGGCCTTCTCCCGGGCGTCGGCCGGGGTGTCGCCGAGCACCAGGGTCACCCCGGGCATGATCTTCAGCTCCCCGGGGGCGCGCCCGTACCGCGCGAGCCGCCGCTTGACGTCGGCGTAGAAGGCGCGACCGGCCTCCCGTGAGCCGTGCCGGGTGAAGATGATGTCGGCGGTGGATGCGGCGAACTCCCGGCCCTCGTCGGAGTCCCCGGCCTGGATCACCACCGGATGGCCCTGCGGCGAGCGTGGCACGCCGAACTCGCCCTCGATGGTGAAATGCCGGCCGCTGTGGGCGAACGGGCGGGGCGTGCCGTCCGGCGTCCAGGAGTCCCACAGCTCACGGGCGGCGGCGATGAACTCGGCGGCCCGGGTGTAGCGGTCGGCCCGGTCCAGGAAGCCGCCGCGCCGGAAGTTCTCGCCGGTGAAGGCGTCGGAGGAGGTGACCACGTTCCAGGCGGCGCGGCCCCCGCTGAGATGGTCCAGGGAGGCGAACCGGCGGGCCAGTTCGTACGGTTCGTTGAACGTGGCGTTGACGGTGGCGGCCAGCCCCAGCCGTTCGGTGACGGCGGCCAGCGCGTTGAGCACGGTGATCGACTCGGGTCTGCCGACCACGTCGAGGTCGTGGATCCGGCCGTTGTGCTCGCGCAGCCGCAGCCCCTCGGCGAGGAAGAAGAAGTCGAACAGCCCGCGCTCGGCGGTGCGCGCGAGGTGTTCGAAGGAGGAGAAGTCGATCTGGCTCCTGGAGCGGGGATCAGTCCAGACCGTGGTGTTGTTGACGCCGGGGAAGTGGGCCGCGAGATGGATCTGCTTGGGCTGCGAGGTCATCGGGCGGCCTCCCGCTCCAGGGCGTAACGGTTGGCCGGGCGGGAGAGCCCCAGGTGGTCGCGGAGTGTCGCACCGGGGTAGAAGGTGCGGAACAGCCCCCGGTGCTGGAGCAGCGCCACGGTGCCGTTGACGAAACGTTCCAGGTCATGGCGTGGGGCGACGGGGGCGATGTGGAAGCCGTCCACGGCGTCGGCGGTGTGCCAGCCGGTGATCAGCTCGGCGAGTTCCACCGGTCCCCCGCGGTACAGCGGAGGTCCGCCGGGCGTGTCGGTCAGCGGGACCGGTGCGCCGCCCGTGGCCGGGGAGCTTCCGGGCGCGCCCTCCCCGTCGGCCAGGTCCACGGCGACGGCGGCGAGCACGGTGAGCGCCCCGGGCTCCCGGCCGTGCGCCACCGCCCGCCGCCGCAGCTCGTCGCGGATGCGGCCCGCCTCCTCCGGGGACGTGGCACGGATGTACGCCACATCGGCGTGTCGGGCCGCGGTCTGCCAGGTCACCGGGTCGGTGGCGGCGACGGCCACCACCGGGTGGCCCTGCGGGGGCCGGGGCACGATGGCCGGGCCGCGCACCGTGAAGTGGGCGCCCTCGAAGTCCACGTAGTGCAGCTTGTCGCGGTCGATGAAGCGGCCGGTGGCGGTGTCGCGGATCTCGGCGTCGTCCTCCCAGCTGTCCCACAGCCGGGCCACCACATCGGCCACCTCCCCCGCCTCGGCCCACAGCTCCCCGGCGGGGGCGGCGGGGCGGCGGCCCACCAGCCGCGCCTCCGCCTCCGTCGTCGACACCTCGATCCGCCAGCCCGCCCGGCCGCGGCTCACCCAGTCCAAGGTGGCCACGGACGAGGAGACATGGAACGGCTCGGTGTGGGTGGTGGTGACGGTCGGCACCAGTCCGATCCGCCGGGTGGCGGGCGCGACACGCGCGAGGACGGCGAGCGCGTCGAGCCTGCCCCGACCCGGCCCCGGAGGGCCGAAGCTGTCGTCCAGGGTGATGAAGTCGAGCGCGCCGTCCTCGGCGAGTCGGGCGAGCTCCACGTAGTACGGCGCCTGGTACTGCCCGTCGCCGTCGATGGCGGCGGCCAGGTGCAGGGTGCCGGTCGGTACGGCCATGGTCGGGGCCTTCCTCGTTCTTCGGGGGGTCAGCGGGTCACGGCTTGGGCAGACCCGGCGGGTTGATCTCGGACTTCTTCACCGCCTCGCTGGAGAGCCCCCACCGCTTCAGGACCTTGGCGTACGAACCGTCCTGGATCACGTGGTCCAGGGCCGCGGCATAGGCGTCGACCAGCCCGCTGCCCTTCTTGGTGGTGGCCGCGATCTTGCCCTGCACCTGGTCGCCACCGCCTGAGAACCGGCCGATGATCTGAGTCTGGCCGGCCGAGGCGACGTGGTAGGCGGAGGTGGGGTTCGGGCCGAAGTAGGCGTCGATACGGCCGGACTGGAGGGCGAGGTAGTAGTCGGTGTCCTTCTGGAAGTACTTGATGTCCACGGGCTTGCGGCCCGCCTTCTCGTTCTGCTTGCTCCAGTCGACCAGGATCTTCTCCTGGTTGGTTCCGGAGGAGACCGAGACGGTCTTGCCCGCCACGTCCTTCGGCCCCTTGACCCGCCAGGATGTGCCCTTCTTGGCCTCGAAGGCGAGGTCGTCCAGCCGGTAGGTGGCGAAGTCGTACTTCTCCTTGCGCTCCTCGGTGACCGTCACATTGGAGAACACGCCGTCGAACTTGGAGCTGTCCAGGCCGACGAAGAGGTTCTCCCAGGAGACCGGCTGGAAGTCGACCTTGAGCCCGAGGGTGTCGGCCACCAGCGTGGCGATGTCGATCTCGGAGCCGATCCGGGTCTTGTCGTCGGTCGCGTAGAAGCCGAGCGGGGCGGAGGCGTCGGCGCTGCCGCCGATGCGCAGTGTGCCGCGCTCCCGGATCGCGGCCGGGACCTTCGCCGCGATCGAGTCGACCTTCTTCCCTCTGACGCGGTGCTGGTCCGGGCTGATGTTGATGGCGTTCTTCGAGCCCTTGGAGCCCACCGACTCCCGGACATCGCCGTCGCCGCAGCCGCCGAGCAGGGCGGAGGCGGTGAGCGCGGCGACGGCGGCGAGGGTGCGGCGGGTCTTCACGGGGGTGCTCCTTGCGTAGGTGAACATCGGTGATCTGGTGGGCATCGGTGATCTGGTGGGCGTTGGTGATCTGGTGGGCGTTGGTGATCTGGTGGACATCGGTGATCTCGTGAACATCGGCGGGCTCGTGAACATCGGTGGCCTCAGAGGACCTTGGAGAGGAACGCCTTGGTGCGCTCGTGGCGCGGCGCGTCGAGCACCTCGGCGGGCGTGCCCCGCTCGACGATCCGGCCGCCGTCCATGAAGACGACGGTGTCGGCGACCTCCCGCGCGAAGCCGATCTCATGGGTGACGACGATCATCGTGGTGCCCTGATGGGCCAGGTCCTTGATGACATCGAGGACCTCACCGACCAGTTCGGGGTCGAGCGCGGAGGTCGGCTCGTCGAAGAGCAGCAGCTCGGGCTCCAGGGCGAGGGCGCGGGCGATCGCCACCCGCTGCTGCTGACCGCCGGAGAGCTGCCGGGGGTACGCGGCCGCCTTGTCGGCGAGACCGACCCGGGCGAGCAGCGCCTCGGCGGCGCGCACCGCCTCCTTCCTGGGGCGGCGCAACGCCGATATCGGCGCCTCGACGATGTTCTCCAGCACCGTCAGATGCGGGAAGAGGTTGAAGTTCTGGAAGACGAAGCCGATCCGGGTGCGCTGCCTGAGGATCTCGCGTTCGCGCAGCTCGTAGAGGCGGTCGCCCTGGCGGCGGTAGCCGACCAGCGAGCCGCCGACGCTGATCCAGCCGCTGTCCACCTTCTCCAGGTGGTTGATGGCGCGCAGCAGGGTGGACTTGCCGGAGCCGGAGGGGCCGAGGACGACGGCCACCTCCCCGGAGCGCACCTCCAGGTCGATGCCGCGCAGCACCTCCAGGGACCCGAAGCTCTTGTGGACGGAGCGGATGTCGACCATGGCGGTCATCGGGTGGCTCCCCGCGAGAAGTGGCGCTCGACGTAGTACTGCGCGATCGAGAGCACGGTGGTCAGGATGATGTACCAGACGGTCGCGACCATCAGCAGCGGCACGACCCGGCCGTTGCGTCCGTAGATGACCTGCACCTGGTAGAAGAGCTCGCCGATCGCCATGACGGAGACGATCGAGGTGCCCTTGAAGAGCGAGATCACCTCGTTGGCGGCGTTCGGCAGGATCGACCGCATCGCCTGCGGAAGCACGATCCGGCGCAGCTGCCGCAGCCGGGGGATGCCGAGCGCGGCCGCCGCCTCCAGCTGTCCGCCGTCCACGGCGAGGACGCCGCCGCGCACGATCTCCGCCGCGTAGGCCGCCTGGTGGAGGGCGAGTCCGAGCACTGCCGCGCTCATCGCCCCGACCAGACCCGCGGTGTCGAAGGAGAAGAAGCCGGGGCCGAAGGGGACGCCGAAGTCCAGCCGCTTGTAGAGATAGGTGAGGTTGAACCAGAACAGCAGCTGGACGATGAGCGGGATGGAGCGGAACGCCCAGATGTAGGTGAAGGCGACCGACTTCAGGAAGGGGCTGTGGGACAGCCGCATGAAGGCGAGGACGATGCCGAGGGCGAAGCCGAGCGCGGTGCCGTAGAAGGTGAGCTGGATGGTGATCCAGACCGCCTTGAGGATGGTCCGGGTGGTGAAGAAGTCGGCGAAGACGTCCCACTCCCAGCCGGGGTTGGTGATCAGGCCGTGGGCGAACTGGGCCACCAGTACGGCGGTGACGACGACGGCGGCCCAGCGCCAGGGGTGGCGTACCGGGACGACCTTGAGGGCGGAGTAGTCCTCGCGTTCGGCGCCGCTTGCGGCGGCCTTGCCGACGGGTGGATCGGAGGTCAGGGA
>NZ_JAAAYH010000361.1:0-9251 GCF_018035285.1 Streptomyces sp. MK37H
GTCACCGCCCCGGTCGCCCCGCGCGCCACCGGCAGCGTCGACCTGGCCGCCCCCGACGCCTGGAGCTCGGCCCGCTCCAGCACCGTCGACCCGGCCTCCGCCCATGACCCCGCCCCGGCCCCGGACTCGGTCGCCGCCCCACCCCGCGGCACCCGCGACCGCGGCCGCACCCCCCTCTTCGACCAGTACGCCGACGAGGACCGGCCGCGTGCTGCCAACGAGTGACGGGCCCTTCACTGACCAGCGAGGAACGGATTACCAAGCACCCCGGAGGGGATGCTAGAGTTTCACTCATTGCAAGGGCCTGTGGCGCAGACTGGTAGCGCACCTCGTTCGCATCGAGGGGGTCAGGGGTTCAAATCCCCTCAGGTCCACCGCAGCTCAAAGCCCCCGCCGGGGATATTCGGCGGGGGCTTTCTGGTGTCCGACGCCCGTGCGGCGGCGATCAGATGGAGCGGTTTTCCACGCTGACCATCCAGGCGTGTTTCTCCAGGGAGTCGATGATCGCGTGCAGCAGGTCGGCCGTGGAGGGGTCCTCGCTGTCGACCTGGTCGTGGAGGGTGCGGAGGGTGTCGACGGTGGCGCGCAGGCGGGCGGTGATGAGGTCGACGACGGCGCTCACGCTCGCCTCGCCCGCCGGGAACGCGGGGAGTGTGGTGGTCGCTGCCACGGTCTCGGAGCGGCCGTCCGGGATGGCGGCCAGGGCGCGCATGCGTTCGGCGATGGTGTCGGCCGACTCGCGGGCGTCGTCCACGATCTGATCCAGTTGAAGGTGCAGGTCCCGGAAGTTGTGGCCGATCACGTTCCAGTGGGCCTGCTTGCCCTGGAGATGCAGTTCGACGAGATCGACCACGATCTGCTGCAACGCTTGGGCGAGCTGCGGCGAGGCCGTGAATCCGGCGACGTCGCTCTCCGAACGTCGGGAACCCCCTGAAGAGGCCATGGCGTGTCTCCTTCGCAAGCGCCGCAGAGCAGACCCCTGGCACAGGAGGCCCGTGTTCGTATGCGATCAAGCCTTAAGGACGTCTCTCCGCGCCGCCACCGCGCTTGATCCGCTCGGGTGGACGTTCGGCCGCCGGGGCGGGGCGGGGGCGGATGAGCTCCGGTAGCTGAGGGGAATGAGTACCCGGCGCGATCCGCGGGCGGCTCGTGCGCGGTTGGGTGGAACGGTGAACGAGACAGCTTCCGCGGGAACGGATGCCGACGAGGCGGCCGGCGCCGCGTATGACCGGCGAGTCCGTACGGTGGCCAAGGTCGGCCTCGCACTGCTGGTGCCCACGGTCGGCGTCAGCATCGTCCTCGCCCTCATGACGGAGCGGGCCGCCGATTGCGTCATGTACGGCAACCAGTGCTCCTCCATACCCGGCGCGGTGATCTTCGGGTCGTTTCTGGCGTCGGCGGCGTTCGGGGTCTTCGCCGTCGGCCGCGCCCGGGAGCGGCTGCCGTTTCCCTCGGCGCGGTCGTGGGCGGTCAAGCCGCGGGGGACCGCTCAGGTGACGATGGCGATGCTGCTGCTGGCCTCTCCCTGAGCGTTCGGGAGGCGCGGGGGAGGGCGCGATGTCATGGAATCGTGCTTACCGCGTTCGTGTTTGGTGCGGGCCGGGGGACAGGTGATGGCGCAGGCCAGGGGCACGGGCATAGTAGGTGCCCGGTCCTGTGGCCCCATGGCGTGAAAGCGCCGTAGGGCAGAGGGCGGCACAGCACATCACAGCACAACAACTGCACCGCAACTGGGGGATAAGGCTCCATGCCACTCATACGCCGTTCCACCGTGGCGGCCGCGGCCATGACCGCGCTGCTGGTGGTCTCCGCTTCGGCCTGCGGGCCCGGTGACGACGAGGCGGCTTCCTCGTCGAACTCCTCGGCCGCGTCCACCGGGCAGCAGGCCAAGGACGGGATCAAGCTGCCCGATGGCGTCCCGACGAGTCTGGACGACCTGAAGAAGTGGAAGGAGGGCGGCTGGAAGGACTGGGACAAGTGGGCCCGCAAGGCATCGGAATTCGCCAATCCGATCATCAAGAACTTCTGGCAGCCGTCCAGGATGGCCAAGGCGAAGGACTCGTCGCACACCGTCTCCACACAGAGCGCCGGCCAGGACCAGGCGGCCACCGACCCCGAGCCGCCCGCCGTGCCGGCCAAGCAGGTCTCGCGGCCGTACCACCAGAACATGGCGCCGGTCGGGAAGGTGTTCTTCGACAGCCCCGAGGGGCCGATGGTGTGCTCCGGGACGGTCATCGACGACCCTGCCCACCCGGGGAAGTCCAACCTGGTGTGGACCGCGGGCCACTGTGTGCACTCCGGCAAGCAGGGCGGCTGGATGCGCAACATCGTGTTCGTGCCCTCGTACAACGACAACGGACTGCCGGCCGAGCAGACCCAGTCGGCGGCGCAGAACGAGGTCAGCCCCTACGGCGTGTGGTGGGCGGACTGGTCGCAGACCTCGTCCGAGTGGATCGCGAACGGCGGTAAGACCGGCGGGGTGGGGTCGGCGTACGACTTCGCGGTGCTGCATGTGAAGCCCGAGAACGGCGGCGGCAAGTCGCTGCAGGAGACGGTCGGGGCCTCGGTGCCGGTGTGGTTCGGGGCGCCGTCGGCCGACCAGGTGAGCTCGATCGGCGCGTACGGCTATCCGCAGGCCCCGCCGTACGACGGGGCGAAGATGTTCAACTGCACCAGCAGGCCGGGCCGGCTGTCGTTCTCGCCCACCTCGCCGACGATGTACCGGATCGGCTGCTCGATGACCGGCGGTACCTCGGGCGGTGGCTGGTTCGTCAACCACGGCGGTAAGACGGTGCTGGTGTCCAACAGTTCGATTGGCTCGTACGGACACACCTGGCTCGCCGGGCCGCGTCTGGGGGCCGAGGCCAAGGGCGTGTTCGAGGCCATCAGCAAGAAGTTCGCCGGTCAGGGCTGACCGGCTCGCAGACACGCGACAGGCGTCAAGGGGCCCGCTCCGCGTTCGGAGCGGGCCCCTCGTCATGGGCTTACGGATGGCTTATGGGCGCGCTCGTAAAGCCATCCGTAAGGCCCGTCGCATCCGTCGCGTCCGTCGCGCTCGCGGCACCCGTCGCATCCGTAAGGAGCTTGGCGTAGCAGCGGCTGCTCTCCTCGAAGCGGTAGAGCCCGAACTTCGTCACCGGTGCGTAGCCGGACGAGGTGTACAGCCCGATGGCCTCGGGCTGCTCGGTGCCGGTCTC
This sequence comes from Streptomyces sp. MK37H, assembly GCF_018035285.1. Lineage (NCBI taxonomy): Bacteria > Bacillati > Actinomycetota > Actinomycetes > Kitasatosporales > Streptomycetaceae > Streptomyces > Streptomyces sp. MK37H. The sequence goes on from NZ_JAAAYH010000361.1 coordinate 3,198, forward strand.
CAGGACCATCCGCACCCGCCCCGCCTCCCGCGCGCTGTCCTCCAGCGCCGCGAGGATCCGCCGGGCCAGCCCCCGCCCGCGCGCCGCGCGCACCACGAACATCCGCTTGATCTCGGCGTCCCCGTCCTCGTAGCCCTCCTCGCTCCGCTCCTGGCTGCGCCAGCCGCCGCTCGCGACCGGGGTGCCGTCCGTGTCGTACACGATGAGGTAGAGGCCGTGCGGGGGGTCGAAGTGGGCCGCGTCCATATGCGTCAGATCGCCCTCGCCGTAGCGCTCGGCGTACTCCACCTGCACTTCCGCGTCGAGTTTGCGGGCGTCAGGGTGATCGTAGCGAATGACTCGAACGTCCATGCGGTGGATCGTACTTCCATGCAGGGGGAGGGGCCGTTGATTTTGTCGCGTATCGTGCCGGGCGTGCTCACCGTGACGACCGTGAATGTGAACGGGCTGCGTGCCGCCGCCAAGAAGGGCTTCGTCCCCTGGCTGGACGGTACCGCGGCCGATGTGGTGTGCCTCCAGGAGGTGCGCGCCGAGCCCAAGGAGCTGCCCGAGGCGGTCCGCGAACCCGACGGCTGGCATGTGGTGCACGCCCCAGCGGCGGCCAAGGGCCGGGCCGGGGTGTCGGTGTACGCCCGGCGCGAGCTGGAGGGCGTCCGGGTCGGCTTCGGGTCGTCCGAGTTCGATGGCAGCGGCCGCTATGTGGAGGTCGATCTTCCGGGCGTGACCGTCGGCAGCCTGTACCTCCCCTCGGGTGAGGTCGGCACCGACCGCCAGGACGAGAAGGAGCGCTTCATGGCGGAGTTCCTTCCGTATCTGAAGGAACTGCGCGAGCGCGCGGCGGCCGGTGGGCGCGAGGCGCTGGTGTGCGGCGACTGGAACATCGCCCACCAGGAGGCCGACCTCAAGAACTGGAAGGCCAACCAGAAGAAGTCCGGCTTCCTGCCGGCGGAGCGCGCCTGGCTGACCAGCGTCTTCGAGGAGGCGGCGTACGTGGACGTGGTGCGCGCCCTGCACCCGGACGTCGCGGGTCCGTACTCGTGGTGGTCCTACCGAGGCCGGGCCTTCGACAACGACGCGGGCTGGCGCATCGACTACCAGATCGCCACCCCGGGGCTCGCCGGGCGCGCGGTCAAGGCGGTCGTTGAGCGGGCGGCCGCCTACGACCAGCGGTGGAGCGACCACGCCCCGGTGACGGTGGCCTACGGCCCGGCTCACTGAGGTCGTGGCTCCCACGAGCTGAGCTCACTGCCCCCCGGAGTGGCCCCTGGGCGGCGCCTCGCCCAACTCCGCCCGCATCCGCCGGTTCATGGCCATCGTCAGCTCGGCGTCCACCACGCTCGTGGCCAGCGGCCGCAGCCGCTCCACGGTCTCGCCGACGTCCTCGCCGCGCTCCACGGCGTCCGCCAGCACATGGGCGCGCAGCAGTGTGACGAAGGTCTCGGCGATCGCGTCCACATGCTCACGCACCTCGCGCGCCGCGCCGAGCACGGCGGCCAGCGGGACGCCCTGTTCGACCAGGGTGTGTGAGACGTCCAGCAGGCGGTGGCTGAGGTGGACGATCTCGTCGCCGTCGACGGCCAGATAGCCGAGGTCGAGGGAGGTGCTGAGGTTCTCCGGGGTGACCTCGCCCTGGAAGTAGTCGGCGAGCGCCTCGGGCCTGAGCCGGACCGGGGTCTCCGCGGGCCAGGAGGCGGCGGCGCCGGGCAGCCCGAGCAGCTCGGCGACGTCCCGGCGGCCGCTTTCGAAGGCGGCGAGCAGCTCGGCGATCCCGCCGAGGGTGTGGCCGCGCTCCAGCAGTGCCGCGATCGTCCGCAGCCGGGCCAGATGGTGGTCGTTGTACCAGGCGATCCGGCCCTCGCGACGTGGCGGTGGGAGCAGCTTGCGCTCCCGGTAGAAGCGCAGGGTGCGCACGGTGATCCCGGCCTTCTCGGCCAGTTCCGCCATGCGGTACTCGCGTACCTCGTCCGCTTCGCTCGTCGCCACGAGGAAAGCCTATGCCGCGGCCGGTCGGGTGCGACCGCCGGTAACTTCGTTATCCACAGCCCCTACCGCTTGGTGGATCCCTGTCCTACGCTCCCATCGTGCCAGTGATTGCTGGCGCGGTCGTATTCGCGTTCGTGGAAGGCGGCGGCATGGCTGGGCTGACGCATGAGCATGTACGGGTAGCGGTGATCGGGGCCGGATTCGGCGGGCTGGGAGCGGCGGTGCGGCTGCGCCGTGCGGGCATCACGGACTTCGTGGTGCTGGAGCGCGCGGACGCCGTCGGCGGCGCCTGGCGGGACAACACCTATCCGGGCTGTGCCTGCGATGTCCCGTCGCATCTGTACTCCTTCTCCTTCGCGCCCAACCCCGACTGGCCCCGGAACTTCTCCGGTCAGCCCCATATCCGCGCCTATCTGGAGCGGGTCGCCGACACTTTCGGGCTGCGGCCGCACCTGCGCTTCGGCGCCGAGGTGCGGTCCCTGCGCTGGGACTCCGGGGCGGTGCACTGGGAGGTGGAGACGGCACGGGGCTCGCTGACCGCCGATGTCGTGGTCGGCGCCACCGGTCCGCTCGCCGATCCGCGGATCCCGGACATCCCGGGGCTCGACGGCTTCCCCGGCGCCGTCTTCCACTCCGCGCGCTGGGACCACACCACCGATCTGCGCGGCAAGCGGGTGGCGATGATCGGCACCGGCGCCTCGGCCATCCAGATCGTCCCCGCCATCCAGCGCGAGGTCGGCCGGCTCACCCTCTTCCAGCGCACCCCGCCCTGGGTGCTGCCACGGATGGACCGCCGGATCAGTGGCCTCGAGCGATGGCTGCACTCGAAGATCCCGGCCACCCGGTCACTCCGCCGCGGGGTGCTGTGGGGCATCCGGGAGCTGCAGGTCGGGGCCTTCACCAAGCGGCCGGGCGAGATGCGGTTCGTGGAGCGGCTGGCCCGCGCCCATATGCGACGGGCCATCAAGGACCCGGGGCTGCGGGCGGCGCTGACCCCCGACTACCGCATCGGCTGCAAGCGCATCCTGCTCTCCAACGACTACTATCCGGCGCTCGCCCAGCCGCATGTGGACGTGGTCCCGACGGGGTTGAAGGAGGTGCGCGGCAGCACTCTGGTCGGTGCCGACGGCACCGAGACCGAGGCCGACGTGATCATCTTCGGCACCGGCTTCCATGTGACCGACGTCCCCATAGCCCAGCGGGTGACCGGGGCGCGCGGGACGACGCTCGCGGAGGAGTGGAAGGGCGGGATGGAGGCGCTGCGCGGCACCAGCCCGGCGGGCTTCCCCAACTTCCTGACCATCATCGGGCCCAACACCGGCCTCGGGAACAGCTCGATGATCCTCGTCATCGAGGCGCAGCTGGCCTATATGGCCGACTATCTGCGCCAGTTGGACACCCTCGGCGGCAAGGTCGCGCTGGATGCCCGGCCGTCGGCGGTGCGCGCCTACACCGACATGATCCAGGAAAGGATGGCACGCACGGTGTGGAACACCGGAGGTTGCGACAGCTGGTACCTCGACAACGGCCGCAACACCACCCTGTGGCCCGGGACGACGTCCGAGCTGAGGAGGGTCACCCGGCGCGTGGACCTCGCCGAGTACACGGTGGTGCGACCGCGCACCGGGCCGGTGAAGGCCACGGTGTCCACGGCCGGTGCGGGGAGGGGATCGCGGTGAGGCGGGCTCCTTCGCTGCCCTCGGGGTCGTACGTCCCGCCCGTGCCGGAGCGCGAGCTGACGGTCGTCTCGGCCGACGGGAGCCGGATCCACACGGAGCTGCACGGGCCCGAGGACGCCCCGGCCGTCTTGCTCGCGCACGGCTGGGTCTGCACCACGGCCTTCTGGGCGCCGGTGGTGCGCGCCCTCTCGGCCGACCACCGGGTGATCCTCTACGACCAGCGGGGCCATGGCCGCAGCCCGGCCCCAGGACCCGGCGGTTACAGCACCCACGCCTTGGCCGACGACCTGGTGGCGGTGGTGGAGGCGACCCTTCCGCCCGGTCGGCGGGCCGTGCTTGCGGGCCACTCCATGGGTGCGATGACGCTGATGGCCGCCGCCGACCGTCCCCTGCTGCGCGAGCGTGCGGCCGCCGCGGTGCTGTGCAGCACCGGTGCCTCACGGCTGATGGAGCTGTCGCGGGTGGTGCCGCTGCGCTCCCCGCGGGCACGGGCGCGGGTGCACCGCCTGCTGCTGGGCTCACGCGCCCCGCTGGGTCCGGTCACCCCGCTCTCCAAGCGGCTGGTGCGGTACGTCACGATGGGCCCCGGCACCGCCCCGGCCACGGTGGAGGTGGCCGCGCGGATCCTGCACGCCTGCCCCCGCGTCGTACGCGCCGGATGGGGCCGGGTCCTGGCCGACCTCGAACTGGACGCGCGGGTCGGTCAACTGACCATGCCCACGGCCGTCATCGTCGGCACCGCCGACCGGCTCACCCCGACCGAGCACGCCCACACCCTCGCCGCCGCACTGCCGCACTGCACCGGCCTGACCGAGCTCCCGGGGCTCGGCCATATGACCCCGCTGGAGGATCCCGAGGCGGTCACCGGGGTGATCCGCGGCCTGGCTGAGGAGTACGGGACATCCCGGGAAACTGATCTGACAACTTTTCAGGACTCCCACTTCCAGGAATCCCGCCCCACCTCTCAGGAATCCCGCCCCACAACAGCGACGGAAGCCGGGCACACGGCAGTGGAAGCGAAGGAGCAGACGGCATGAGTGCGCGCAGGGGCCTTGAGGGCCAGGTCGCGGTGGTGACGGGCGCGGCGAGGGGCGTCGGCGAGCTGCTCGCCCGCAAGCTCTCCGCACGCGGCGCGAAGGTCGCCCTGGTGGGCCTGGAGCCCGAGGAGCTGAAGCGGGTCTCGGAGCGGCTGCCCACTGACTCCGCCTACTGGCACGCGGATGTCACCGACGCCGAGGTGATGGCGCGGGTGGCGGAGGAGGTCGTGGAGCGGTTCGGCGCGGTGGACATCGTCTGTGCCAACGCGGGCGTGGCCCAGGCCGGTCCGTTCCTCGACACCGATGAGACGGCCTGGCGGCGGGTGATCGAGGTCAATCTGCTGGGCAGCGCCACCACGGCCCGCGCCTTCCTGCCCGCGCTGACCGCCAGCCGCGGCTATCTGCTGCAGATCGCCTCGCTCGCCGCGATCGCGCCCGCGCCCATGATGACGGCGTACTGCGCGTCGAAGTCCGGGGTCGAGGCGTTCGCCCACAGTCTGCGGGCCGAGGTGGGACACCGTGGGGTCCGGGTCGGCGTGGGCTATCTGAGCTGGACGGACACCGATATGGTGCGCGGCGCCGACCGGGACGAGGTGATGCGCGAGCTGCGGCAGCGGCTGCCCTGGCCCGCGGGCCGCACCTATCCGCTGGGCCCGGCGGTGGAGCGGCTGGTGGCCGGCATCGAGCGCCGGTCGGCGCATGTGTACGCGCAGTGGTGGCTGCGCGGTATGCAGTCGATGCGTGGCTATCTGCCCGCGTTCATCCATGCCGTGGGGCGGCGCGAGATGCGCCGCGCCGAGCCGCGGCTGGCGGCGACCCGGGAGGCGCGGGGCGGCCTGGTGGGCGAGGGCGGCGCGGCGGACGAGAAGGCGCGCACGGCGGGCACCGTGGGCACGGAGCGTCACCAGTAACGCTCCGTCAACCGTCCTGACCTGTGCTTTCTTCGGCTCCTCCGGTCCGGAATGCGGAGAAAGTCAGTGCGTGTAACTCTTGTCGGGCCCGACGCCATTCACCCGATGAGGAGTGACACATGGGCCCCAAGGACCAGTCGAACGAGAAGGCTCAGCAGGCCAAGCGGAAGCAGCAGGGCGGGCGGAGCCAGGAGCCGCGGCGCGGTCAGCAGACGCCGTCCGGTGAGCGCATGCAGTCGGCTGAGCGCATGCAGTCCGGTGAGCGCATGGAGGAGCGCTCCCGCCGGGAGCCGGGGCAGGAGCAGCGCCGTGGCCAGCAGGACCGGCCGGAGGCCCACGGGCAGTCCCAGCGGACGGGCCGTGAGCGCCGTCAGCCGGGCACGGGTGACGAGATGATGGACCAGGAGCCCTTCGAAGAGATGTGACGCACAGAGGGCGGGAGGG
>NZ_JAAAYH010000362.1:0-9225 GCF_018035285.1 Streptomyces sp. MK37H
GGACCGCCTTCTCCAGGATCGCCTTCTGGAGGGGCCGGTCCCGGCGGCCCGGCCTCCGTACGGTCGGCCCCTCCGTGCTGCACGCCCTCCAGGCGTGTGCCGCGCTGAAGACCCTGTCCGGATTCCTCACCCTCTTCCTCGCCTTCCTCCTCCGCGACCAGCCGCTGGGCGGGCTCGGCCCCGAGATCTCGCTCGGTCTGGCGGCGGTCTGCGCGGGCGGCGGCAACGCGCTGGGCACCGCGATCGGCGCCTGGCTGCGGGCGCGCGGCCCGGAGCTGATCATCGCGGTGGTGCTGAGCTCCGCCCTGGGCGTGCTCATCGTTTCGGCGGCCTTCTACGGCGCGGTGACGGTGGCCGCCGTGGCCGCCACCGCCGGGATCTCCCAGGCACTGGGCAAGCTGTCGCTGGACGCGCTGATCCAGCGGGACGTCCCGGAGGAGGTCCGCACCTCGGCGTTCTCGCGGTCCGAGACGACGCTCCAGATGGCGTGGGTCGTCGGCGGCGCCATCGGCATCGTGCTGCCGCTCCACGGGGTGCTGGGGATGGCGGTCGCCGCGGCGGTGATCGCGCTGGGCGCGGCGCTGAGCGTCCGCGGACTGCTGAGCGCCTCCCGGCAGGGGGCGCCGTATCCGCGGGTGGCGTGAGTCCCGAGCCGCACCCAGGCCTCGCGGGACCGCCATCGGCGAGTCGTACCCGCGCGCGAGGCGATCGGGCTGCGCATCCGTGCCGCGCTGCTGAACATGGCGAGTCGTACCCGCGCGCGAGACGATCGGCCCCGCGGCCGTGTGCCAGCGCCGGATGAACTGGAGTCGTACGCGCGCGAGACGATCGGCTTGTGCGGCTCTCGGAGGCGATGGCCGCGACCGAGTCGTACCCGCGCGCGAGGCGATCGGAATCCGGCGCACAGGCACAGTGGGGGTCGTGGGGATCGCGAGTCGTACCCGCGCGCGAGGCGATCGGTGCGGCCAGATAGCCTGCCCGCATGACCGCTGCGCTGTTTTCCAGGGGCAAGGGCCGCCGCGCCGTCACCGCCGCCTGTGCTGTGTCCCTCGGGCTCGTCGCCCTCTCCGCCTGCGACAAGCCGACCCCGCTGGCAACGGTGACGGTCGGTTCGAACACCGTGACGGCCGAGGCGAGCAACGGCTGCTACGGCGACGGCAAGGACCTGAGCTCGAAGAAGTTCAAGGACTGCCTGTCCGCCAAGCCCGAGAAGACGATCAAGGTGACCCCTGGGGACAAGGTACGGATCGGGGTGGACCCCGAGATCGCCAAGTCCAGCTGGGGCCTGATCGCCAACAACCCGGTCATGGCCGAGGCGAGCAAGGAGACGTACCGCAGCTTCGACAGCGATACGCTCTTCGCCCGGCAGAACCAGCAGACCGGCCAGACCACGCTCGAGAAGAAGGTCACGATCACGGTCGCCGAGCTCGGCAAGAGCAGCCAGGGCGTCAAGGGCATCTGGCGCTTCACGCTGGAACGGGACTCCTGACGGGATTCCCGACGGGACTCCTGACGAGGGGAACTCCGCGGGACGGGGCCTGGTCCTGCCGGGCCACCGGCCGCGCCGTGACAGGGTTGTGTGTGACAAGGGGGAGTCACCCATGCGCGTACTGATCGTCACGGCCGTACCCGCCGAGCGGGACGCCGTCGTACGGGGCGTCGGCGCCACGGCCCCCGAGCCGGCCGAACTTCCCGTCCCCGGCGGGGTGCTCCACCGGCTCAGCCCGGCGCCGCCCACCGGGCCGCCGCTCACCGTGGACGTCCTGGCCGCCGGGGTCGGCCCGGCGGCCGCGGCGGCCGGAACCGCCGCCGCCCTGACCGCGGCCGCGGTCGCCCGCACCCCCTACGACCTCGCCGTATCGGCCGGTATCGGCGGCGGCTTCAGCACCGCGGGGCCCGCCGCCACAGCGCCCGGAGCCGCGGCGCCCGCCACCACAGCGCCCGCCGCGGCGCACCTCGGCTCCGTCGTCGTCGCCGACGCCATCGTCGCCGCCGACCTGGGCGCCGAGACCCCCGACGGCTTCGCCGCCGTCACCGACCTGGGCTTCGGAACCGTCGAACACCTCCCGCCCGCCCCGCTCGTCGCCGCCGTCGCCGAGGCGACGGACGCCGTGCGCGGCACCGTGCTCACCGTGTCGACCGTGACCGGGAGCGCCGAACGGGCCGCCGAGCTGCTGCGCCGCCATCCGCGCGCCGTCGCCGAGGCCATGGAGGGCTTCGGCGTCGCGGAGGCCGCCGCGGCCCAGTCCGTGCCCGCTCTGGAAGTACGGACGGTCTCCAACGCCGTCGGACCGCGCGACCGCGCGGCCTGGCGGATCGGGGAGGCGCTCGAAGCGCTCACGGGCGCCTTCGCGACCATCGCCCCCCTCCTCGGCACCTGGACCTTTGACCCGGAAGGAACCCGGCAGTGACTGAGCCCCTGAGCGAGCCCCTGACTGAGCCCTTGAAGATCGCCTACTCCCCGTGCCCCAACGACACCTTCGTCTTCCACGCCTGGGCCCACGGCCGCGTCCCCGGCGCGCCCGCGCTCGATGTCACCTTCGCCGACATCGACATCACCAACGGGATGGCCGAGCGCGGTGAGTTCGACGTACTGAAGGTGTCGTACGCCGTACTGCCGTGGGTGCTGGACGACTACGCGCTGCTGCCCTGCGGCGGTGCGCTCGGCCGCGGCTGCGGTCCGCTGGTGCTCACGCGGCAGCCCGGCGAGGGGCAGCAGCTCACCGGCAAGGACCTGGCGGGGAAGACGGTCGCGGTGCCGAGCGAGCGTTCGACCGCGTATCTGCTCTTCCGGCTGTGGGCCGCCGCCGAGGTGCCGGGCGGGGTCGGCGAGATCAAGGTGCTGCCGTTCCACGCGATCATGCCCGCGGTGCGGGACGGCGAGGTCGACGCCGGGCTCGTCATCCACGAGGCCCGGTTCACCTATCAGAATTACGGGCTGCACTGCCTGGCTGACATGGGCGAGCACTGGGAGCAGACCACCGGACTCCCGATCCCGCTCGGCGCGATCATCGCCAAGCGGTCACTGGGCGCCGAGCGGCTGCGGGAGCTCGCCGACGCCGCCCGGACATCGGTGCGGATGGCCTGGGACGACCCGGAGGCGTCGCGGGCGTATGTCCTGGAGCACGCCCAGGAGATGGACCCGGCCGTGGCCGATCAGCACATCGGGCTGTACGTCAACGAGTTCACCGCCGACCTCGGCGAGAGCGGCTACGCCGCGGTGCGCGGGCTGCTGACCCGCGCGGCGGCCGAGGGACTGGTACCGCCTATCGGCCCCGGGGCGCTGGACGCGGTCTGACGCATCGGCGAGTGGTCGCACGCCAAGCGGAGCCGGACGGATATCCATCCGGCTCCGCTGACGGGATGTCGTATGTGCCGATGCGTGCCGGGCCGCTCAGGTCGAATTCAGACCGGACTCAACCCAAGCTCAGGTCAGACGTCGAGCTGGTCGGCCACCGCCCGCAGCATGCCCGCGATCTTGTGGCCGTGTGCCTTGTCCGGATAGCGGCCGCGCTCCAGCTGCTGCGTCACATTCTCCAGCAGGGTGGTCAGATCCTGGACAATGGACGCCAGCTCGTCCGGCTTGCGGCGCTGGGCGGCCGCCACGGAGGGAGTCGGATCGAGAACGGTGACGGACAATGCCTGATCCCCGCGATTTCCGGCCACCACGCCGAATTCCACGCGCTGTCCCGGCTTCAGTGAGTCGACGCCTTCCGGAAGCACCGACGAATGAACGAAGACGTCGCCACCGTCATCGCGGGAGAGAAAGCCAAAGCCCTTCTCACTGTTGAACCACTTGACCTTGCCGGTAGGCACGTCTGTCTCGTCCTCGTCGCTCGTCGGAAAACACGGAAAAACAGCTCTCGATAGCACTACAGCGGGTCGTAAGACCCGCCACCACAAGGCTAATGGTCCCGAGCCTGGTGACAAGACGTACCCGGGTGGTTCCTATGCGCGCTCTGGCACGGATCTACCCTGGTCCGGTGAGTAATGAAACCCCGCACCGCGGCGGCTCCCCCAGCCACCCTCGAGAGGCGCCCCTGCCCGGCGACCGGCTCATCCGGTCCGGCGTCATCGTCTTCGCCATCGGAGCGGTGGCCACGCTCGTCACCGTCGCACCGCTCTTCCTGGGCGCGGATCCGCTGCCCTCGGTGGCGTACTTCGTGTGCATGCTGATGGGCGTCGGCTTCGCCCTCGCCGCCGTCGGGCTGCTGCGCTCCATCGCGGCACAGCGGCGGGAGGCCGCGGCCACCGCCCGGGTGTCACGGCCACCCGTACCGCCGTCCGGGTGAACCGGGTGCATCAGACGAACCGGCTGAGCTCATGAACTCGTGAGCTCATGAACTCGTGAACTCGTGAGCTCATGAACTCGTGAACTCGTGAGCTCGTGAGCTGGTGAGCTGGTGAGCTCGTGAGCTGGGCGGATCAGTTCGCCGTGCGATCGTCTATGTAGCCCGACAGCCAGGCCGGGAACGCCGTCAGATCGTCCAGCACGACATCGGCGCCGGCCGCGCGCAGCTCGTCCGCCGCACAGGGCCCGGTGGCGACCGCCACGGACAGCGCACCAGCCGTACGGGCGCCCCGTACGTCACCCGTGTGGTCCCCGACGTACACCTCCGCCCCGTACTCCCGCAGCGCCTCCGCCTTGGCCTCGGCCCACAGCCAGCCGATGACCGCGTCCGCCTCGATGCCCAGGTGGCTCAGGTGCAGCTTGGCGTTGGGCTCGTGCTTCGCGGTGACGACGATGGCCCGGCCGCCCGCCCGCCGCACGGTCTCGATCGCCTCCCGGGCCCCCTTCATGGCCGGGGTGGGCGCGACCGCGTACTCCGGGTAGAGCTCGCGGTAGAGCTCGCCCATCTCCTCGACGCGCTCATCGGGGAACCAGTGCACCAGCTCCTGCTCCAGCGGCGGGCCGAGCCGGGTGATGGCGAGGTCGGAGTCGATGTAGGTGCCGGTCCGTGCCGAGAGCGCCTCGTACGCCGCCTTGATGCCCGGCCGGGAGTCGATGAGGGTCATGTCGAGGTCGAAGCCGACGGTGAGAGCGGAGTGCGAAGACATACCCGCCATTGTGCCTTGGCCCACCCCATACACTTAGCCTCGCCTAACTTCGTAGCCGACGAGCGAACGGACGCGATGACCGCCGACCGGACCAGCAACCGCCCTCCCAGAGCCCCCCTGGTCCGCGCCTCCCCGGTCAGCCCCTCCCCGGTCAGCGCCTCTCCGGTACGCGCCTCCCTGGTCCGCCGCCGCCTCGGCTGGACGGCCGCGGCCGTCGTCGCCCTGCTGCTCGCCGTCCTGCTGAGCCTCGCCGTGGGCAGCCGCCAGATCGCGCCGAGCGCGGTCCTGGACGCGCTGCTGCACGGCGGTTCGGGCGACGCCGCCGACATCGTGCGGTCCCTGCGGCTGCCGCGCACCCTCATCGGGCTGATGGTCGGCGCGGCGCTCGCCATGGCGGGCACCGTGATGCAGGGCGTCACCCGCAATCCGATCGCCGACCCCGGCATCCTCGGCATCGGCCAGGGCGCCTCGGTGGGCGTGGTGCTCGCGATCGCCTTCGCCGGGGTGCACACGCTCAGCGGCTATGTCTGGTTCGCCTTCGCGGGCGCGGGGCTGGCGTCGGTCGCCGTCTACGCCATCGCCACCAGCGGGCGGGGCGGCGCGACCCCGGTCAAACTCGCGCTCTCCGGCGCCGCGATCAACGCGCTGCTGGTGTCCGTGACGACGGGCGTGCTGACGACGAAGGCGGCGGCCCTGGATGAGTTCCGCTTCTGGCAGATCGGCTCGCTCGCCGGGCGGGACACCGGGATCGTCGGCCAGATCTGGCCGTTCCTGCTGGTCGGCACGGTGCTGGTGATCGCGGTGGCACGCGGTCTGGACGCGCTGGCGCTCGGCGAGGACGTCGCGAAGGGGCTCGGCCAGAACGTGGCGGTCGTACGGATCGTCGCGGCCCTCGGTGCCACGATCCTCACCGGCGTCGGGGTCGCCGCCGCCGGTCCGCTCGCCTTCATCGGCCTCGCGGTCCCCCATATCGCCCGCGCGATCGTCGGCACCGACCACCGCTGGGTGCTGCCGATGGCCGCCCTGATCGGCCCGGTGATGCTGCTGATCTCGGATGTGGTGGGCCGGATCGTCTTCCCGCCGAGCGAGGTCCCGGCGGGCGTGATGACGGCGCTGATCGGGGTGCCCTTCCTGGTCACGCTGGTGCGCCGGAAGGCGGTGGCCGCGTGACGGCGATGGAGAGCCACACCGCCCGCCCGGGGGTCCGCCCGGCCGGGTACGGGCTGATCCGCATCAAGAGCAATGGGCATGGCGGGCATGGCGGACGTGGCGGATCGTTCCTGCTGCACCGCCGCTCGGCCCTCGTCGCGATCGGGCTGGCCCTGGCCACCGCCGCCGTCTGTGTGACGTATCTGTGCGTCGGCGAGAGCTTCGTCGCTCCGGCCGACGCCGTGAAGGCCGTCCTGCACAGCCAGTGGGGCATCGGACAGGCCACCCCGAACGATCTCGTCGTCGGCACGCTGCGGCTCCCCCGGATGACGCTCGGCCTGATGGTCGGCGCCGCCTTCGGCATCGCGGGCGCGCTGATCCAGACGGTGGCCCGCAACCCCCTCGCCAGCCCCGACATCATCGGCGTCAGCCAGGGCGCGAGCGCGGTGACCGTGGGCGCGATGACCTACGGGGCCACCTCCTTCGCCGTCCTGCCGTACCTCTCCGTCCTCGGCGGTCTCGCCGCCGCCGCGCTGGTGTACGTCTTCGCCTGGCGCGGCGGGCTCCAGGCGGCCCGCTTCGTGCTCATCGGCATCGGCTTCGCCGTCGCGCTGCGCTCGATCACCCATCTCTTCCTGACCAAGGGCGACTATCTCGTGGCCCAGCAGGCGAAGATGTGGATGACCGGTTCGCTCAACGGACGCGGCTGGGACGAGGCCGCTCCGCTCGGCTGGGCGCTGCTGGTGCTGCTGCCCGGTGTGCTGTGGGCGGCGCGGGCGCAGCGCACGGTCTCCATGGACGACGACACGGCGACCGCGCTGGGCGTACGGCTCGGACGGGTGCGGCTGGGCCTGGTGGCCCTCGGCGTCGTGCTCGCGTCGATGGCGACGGGCGCGGCCGGCCCGGTGGACTTCGTGGCGCTGCTCGCCCCGCAGATCGCCCGCCGGATGACCCGGACCGCCCAGATCCCGCTGCTGTGCTCGGCCCTGGCCGGGGCGTTCATCGTCGTCACCGCCGATCTGCTGGCCCGCAAGCTGTTCGCGCCGACCGAACTGCCGGTAGGCGTGCTGACGGCCGCGGTCGGCGCCCCGTATCTGATCCACCTGCTGCTGTCTTCCGGGGGACGCGGCCGTAAGGGAGGCACCGCCGCATGACCGCTTCGGCGTCCACAACGGGAACGGGCCCGGAGGCCGGTCCGGCGGAAGCCGCTTCCGCGAACCGGCCGAACCGGCTCACCGCACGCGAGCTGACCCTCGCCTACGAGGACCGCACCGTCGTGGACGGGCTGGACCTGGAGATACCCGACGGCGAGGTCACGGTCATCGTCGGCCCCAACGCCTGCGGCAAGTCCACCCTGCTGCGTGCCCTCGGGCGGCTGCTGCGGCCGCGCGGCGGCGCCGTGCTCCTCGACGGCACGGATCTCGCGCGCATCCCGACGAAGAAGATCGCCCAGTCCGTGGGGCTGCTTCCGCAGACCCCGGTCGCGCCCGAGGCGATCACCGTCGCCGATCTCGTCTCCCGTGGCCGCCAGCCGCATCAGCGGTGGTGGCAACAGTGGTCGGAGGAGGACGAACGGGCCGTCACGGACGCCATGGAGCGTACGGATGTGACGGCGCTCGCCGACCGCCCGGTGGACGAGCTGTCGGGAGGACAGCGGCAGCGCGTATGGATCGCGATGGCGCTCGCGCAGGAGACCGATCTGCTGCTGCTGGACGAGCCGACGACGTATCTGGACATCTCCCACCAGGTGGAGGTGCTGGACCTGGTCCGCCAGCTCAACCACGAACGCGGCCGTACGGTCGTCGCCGTCCTCCACGACCTCAACCAGGCCGCCCGCTACGCCGACCATCTGATCGCGATGAAGGGCGGCGGCATCGTGGCACGCGGCCGCCCAGGGGACATCGTCACGGCGGAGCTGGTGCACGAGGTCTTCGGCCTCGACTCGGTGGTCGTCCCGGACCCGGTGACCGGCAGCCCCCTGGTCGTCCCGGGCACGCCTTGGCAGGCCGCCGGGCACGGCTGAACACGCAGGCCGAGCAAGGCTGAACACGCAGGCCGAGCAGGGCTGAGCGGAGGGCTGGCGCCCGGCACGCGGATGGGGCGGATGCCCGCGCGGCCCCTTGGCGAATGCCCCGGGTCCGCCGGGCCCGGCCGCCCCGCGCGGCCCACGTGGTCCCGGGACAGGCGCCTCGCGCCTTGTCCCGGCTTGAGCTGCCGCACGGTGGCCCCGGCCGCCGGCCCGACGATGCCCCGCGATCGGCTTACGCGCCCGGCGTCAGCCCTTGCGCCTCGCGCGCCAGAGGAGGAACAGCACCGAGGCGATGGCCGCGCCCCGGACCACGTAGGGCCAGGTCTCGGTCAGGACGTCCTTCCAGCCGTGCTCGGGGATCGGCTCGCCCCACTTGCCGTCGGCCCGGCCATACAGCCAGACCGCGGCCCCGGCCGCGACCAGGCCGGGCATGCCCAGGGCGGCCCACTTCGCCTCGGCCGGGGAGCGGCGGTAGGTGCTGTAGTACGCGATCACCCAGCCGAAGGCGATCAGGATGATGTTGCCCAGGGCGGCGCCCGCCACGAGGAGTCCGACCGCCACCAGCAGCACCGGGCCGAGCCCGGACAGCCATTTGGGGACGCCGCCCCCGGCCGCGGGCTGATCGGCCGCCTTACCCGCCTTACCGGGCCCGAGCAGTACGCGGCGCAGCCCGCCGCGCTGCTTGCCCCCGGCCTCCGCCTTCTTGGCCCCGGCCTTCGCCTTCGCCTCCGCGGCGGCCTCGGCCTCGGCGGCCTCAGCCTCAGCCGCCGCCTTCTCCTCGGCCTCCCGCCGCTCCTGGCGCTCCTGCTCGGCCGACTTGCCCTTACCGAGCAGTTCGGGGATCTCGATCCCGCCGGTGAACCCCTCGACCGCGCCGTACTGCGCATCGCGCTGCTCGGGCTGGGCGAACGGGCCCGGCTCGACATGCCACCAGTCCATGTCGGACTCGCGCGGGCCCAGTTCGTCCTCGCCCGCGAGGTGCGGTGGCG
>NZ_JAAAYH010000363.1:0-9164 GCF_018035285.1 Streptomyces sp. MK37H
AGCCCTTGTGGCGGGATGTCGTCGGTGGCGTGCTGCGGCGCGAGCGCCTCGCTCAGCAGCGCACGCTCAAGGACGTGGCCGAGGCGGCACGGATCTCGATGCCGTACCTCTCCGAGCTCGAACGGGGCCGCAAGGAGGCGTCGTCCGAGGTCCTCGCGGCCGCCGCCCGCGCACTCGGCCTCGGCCTGGCCGACCTCCTCGCGATGGCCCAGGGCGAGCTGATCCGGCTCGTCTCCGGCCCGCGGCGGCGCGACGGCGCGGCGATGTCGGTCACGTCCCTCACGTCCGTCACCTCCGCCACGTCCGTCGCGGACCGCGCGGCCCGGAACGCGGGGCGGCAGGGCGACGTACGCCTGGCCGCCTGAGGCACCGAGCCCTCAAAAAGCCCGGGCCATCCGCCGGCTCAGCACCTCGTCGGCGAGCCCGTACGCCACCGCCTCCTCCGCCGTGAAGACCTTGTCGCGGTCCATATCGGCGCGGAGCGCGGCGGCGTCGTGGGGCGTATGGCGGGCCAGCACCTCCTCGACCTGCGAGCGGATCCGGAGCATCTCCTTGGCCTGGAGGCTGAGGTCCGAGACCGTGCCCTGCGCACCACCGCTCACCGGCTGCCCCAGCAGCACCCGGGAGTGCTCCAGCACGAACCGCCGCCCGGGGTCTCCCCCGGCCAGCAGCACCGCCGCGGTCGAGGCCGCCTGTCCCACGCAGAACGTGGAGATGGGCGCGGACACGAACGTCATCGTGTCGTAGATCGCCATCAGCGAGGTGAACGAGCCACCCGGTGAGTTGATGTAGATCGAGACCTCCTGCTCCGGGCTCGACGATTCGAGATGGAGCAGCTGCGCGATGACGACGTTGGCGACGCCGTCGTCGATCTCCGTACCGAGGAAGATGATCCGCTCGGACAGCAGCCTGCTGTAGATGTCGTACGCCCGCTCCCCCTGCGTGGTGCGCTCGACGACCGTCGGAATCGTGTACTGCCCCATGTCAGATCCCCATCCTGCGCCGCGTACCGGCGGGCCGTACGTCCGCGAGCGACTCCACGACCCGGTCGACCATTCCGTACTCCTTCGCCTGCTCCGGTGTGAACCACCGGTCGCGGTCACCGTCGCGCGAAATGGTCTCCACGCTCTGTCCGGTGTGCTCCGCCGTGATCCGCTCGATCGACCGCTTCATGAATTCGAGATTCTCGGCCTGAATCGCGATATCGGCCGTGCTCCCCCCGATACCGGCGGACGGCTGATGCATCATGATGCGGGAATTCGGCAGCGCGTAGCGCTTTCCCGTCGTGCCGACGGTGAGCAGAAACTGCCCCATGCTCGCGGCGAATCCCATGACGAGCGTGGAGACGTCGTTCGGAATCAGCCGCATCGTGTCGTAGATCGCCAGCCCCGCCGTCACCGAACCCCCCGGGCTGTTGACGTAGAGGCTGATGTCCGACCGCGGATCCTCGGCCGAGAGCAGCAGCATCTGCGCACACACCCGGTTCGCGGACACCTCGTCCACCTGCGTGCCGAGAAAGACGATGCGCTGGGTCAGCAGCTGCGCGGCCAGGTGATCGTCGAACCGGGTGGGTGCCGTATCCCCCTCCGCGGCTCGCGGACTCATTGCCGGCTCCCAGCCGGTGGCGAATGTTCCCATGGGACCTCCCTGTGAATATCGCGACCCACACCGCCGCGGTCCTTTCACCATCGACCCAATTCGCTTGCCTGGTAAGGAATCTCGGCCCGCAGCAGATTCGCCCACGGCAGACCTCGCCGCTGCGCGAGGGGCGGTCTTGCGGGGGCGTCCTGCCGCTCCCGACACTGCGAGGGGGAGGGAAACGAGCCGACAGGGGGGCGCGAACATTGACCGTGCGAGGGCGAGGGCGACGGCCACAGCGACGGCGACGTAGAGCGGCATTACGGCGAGCGAAGGCACAGCCGCGCCGCACGGCCTGGAGCGGCGGCGCGGTGGCGGCTCTCGCGCTGGCCCTGACCTGGAAGACCGTATGGCCGTACGTCGTCGGGGTGGTCCTCGTCGGCCTGCTCGGCGCCATCGGCTGGTGGCTGCGGAAGACGCAGCTGCGCACCGTGGCGCAACACCGGGCCTGGCAGACCGAGCAGGAGAACGCGGCACGTGAGCGGTCCATGGTCGAGGTGGACGCCATGACCTGGCAGCGGTTCGAGAGTTACGTCGCGGAGCTGTGCCGCCGGGACGGCTGCACCCAGGTCGTCGTCTCCGGGAGGTCGGGCGACCTGGGCGCGGACGTCATCGGCCGCATGCCGGACGGCCGCCTGCTGGTGATCCAGTGCAAGCACTACGCACCCCATCGCACCGTACCGAGCGGCGATATGCAGAAGTTCCTCGGCACGGCGAAGGCCGAACACGGCGCGGATGTCGCGGTGTTCGTCGCCACCTGCGCCTTCACACGGGAGGCGGAGAAACTCGCGATGAAGCACGAGATCCTCGCCCTGCACCGGAACCTCCTGGGCGCCTGGGTGCGGGGCGCCACCCTGGAGTCCCTGCTCCCCCTCAACGGCACGGGCAACGGCCGCACCGGCCGTAGGCCCCGAAGCCTAGGAGGTCCCCAGCCGGGGTAGCTGCTCGCCGACACCTGCCTGGCCCTCGGCATCCCCCTCCAGGCCCGGTCAACGTCGATCTGCTCCAGCCGGGTGACAACCTTCCGTCTTTGCCTCATCGGTGTCAGTGGGGCCTCAGGTGACTGCTGAAGGGGCACCGACCCTGGACGACATGGCGACGGAGCTCGGCGGCCGCTCGAGGCTCAGCCTCTTAGCCTGCTAATACTGCTGCTGGGACGACGCCAGCATGTTCTTACCTGCTGCGGCCGGCCGACTCGGGTCGGCCCAAACAAGGGCTGCGTCGAGACCGACTGCCTCGCCTCGCCGAGATGCACCTGCCCGTCGGTGGCCACCGGATGCGTCCGTCGTTGGAGGACGTGCTGCTGTTCCTCAAGCGCGAGTTCGCGATCGACACGACGGATAACTGGCGCACGGTGATTGTTGAGCATCTGACCGATTGGCGGCTGACACAGCTGAAGTCCGCCGTACGGGATGCTCCGGAGGCTGCCGCAGAGGTGCTGCGTCTCCTTGGCTACACGGTTGAACCACCGAAAGTGCCGGCTCAGCGACAACCGCGAGAGTCCGTGAAGCTCTTCTGGCCGTAGCCCGTCAACACTCGGCGACAGCTCGAAGAGCGTTGTCCGGCAGAGGGTTGCGTACGAACCGAGTACGCCGCCGCTCGTCGCTGGTTCCCGTGGCGTGGAAGTTCCGTCCTGCCTCGGCGAGGGCCGGGCCTCACCCCGCTCAGGTGGCGGGTGGCGTAGGGCGCCCCTGTTCGCCGGGCAGGTGGAGAGCGGTGATGCCGGTGAGGACGAGGTCGATCCCGGCGAGGAACTGCTCGCGGTCGTCGTGCTCGCGCATCTGGGCCGCGACGGCACGGATGAACGGGTAGTCGTCGGGGTCGAGCTCTTCCCATGCCTTCGACGCGGCGTCGAGGAACTCGGCGCGGTCCACGTCGGGCGCGAAGGCGCGGGCGCTCGCGTTGTTCGCGGCGTTCTGGCTGGTGGCGCCGAGGATGTAGTGCACCAGCGCCGAGGTCGCCGTGAACCAGTGGCCCTCGGGTACGCCCAGCGCGCGGACCTGCCGGCCGATGCTTTCGAAGATCTGCGGCGTCACCGAACCCCAGGGGCTGCGGGAGAGCTGGAGGGCGAGCTGCGTGGGGAGCCACGGGTGGTCCTCGATCGCGTCGAACAGGCCGAACGCGACGGCGCGGATCTTGTCCTGCGGCGAGTCCGGAGATTCGGCGGGCTGGGCGGGCTCGGCCCGCTCAGCGCGCGCGGCCGGCTCAGCGTGCTCGGCGCGCGCGGCCGGCTCAGCGCGCGCGGCCGGCTCAGCGGGCTCGGCCCGCTCAGCGCGCGCGGCCGGCTCGGCGGCCAGAGCGGCGGCGACGACCGCGTCGGTCGCGGCGTCGAGCAGCTCGTCCTTGTTGGCCACATGCCAATAGATCGCCCCGGGCCCGGTAGCGAGGCGCTCGGTCAGCGCCCGGAAGGTCAGCCCGCCCTCGCCGGCCGTGTCGAGCAGTTCGACGGCGGCCTCGACGATGCGCTCGCGGGAGAGCGCCTCCGTGCGCCGCTGGGACCGGCGTGTCCGTGTTGCCATGCTGCCATTTTGACATGACTGGAGCGTTGTTCCAACATGGAGCGACGTTCCATTATGGAGCGGCGTTCCAGTACTGGAATGGCATACCAGCGAGGTTGGCCGGGCTGGCACCGGGCGGTCTCGATTCACGAAGGAGTAGTCACGATGCGCACTCCCGTCACGGTCATCGGCGCCGGACTCGGCGGCCTCACGCTCGCCCGCGTCCTGCACGTCCACGGCGTCCCGGCCACCGTCTACGAGGCGGAGGCCTCCCCGATGGCGCGTTCGCAGGGCGGGATGCTGGACATCCACGACTACAACGGCCAGCTGGCGGTGCGGGCCGCCGGTCTGATGGACGAGTTCCGCGGCCTCGTCCTGGAGGGCCGCCAGGCGATCCGGGCCCTCGACCGGGAAGGGACCGTCCTGTTCGAGAAGGCCGACGACGGCACGGGTGGACGCCCCGAGGTGCAACGCGGCGAGCTGCGGCAGATGCTGCTCGACTCGCTCCCGGCCGGCACCGTCCGGTGGGGCCACAAGGTCAGCGGGACCCGTGCCCTCGGTGAGGGCCGCCACGAGGTGACGTTCGCCGACGGCAGCACCGTCGTCACGAGTCTGCTGGTCGGCGCGGACGGCGCGTGGTCACGGGTCCGGCCGGTGCTTTCCACCGCCATACCCGAGTACACCGGCCTGTCGTTCGTCGAGACGTACCTGTACGACGCCGACACCCGGCACCCCGGCGCCGCGAAGGCCGTCGGCGGCGGGTCGATGATGGCGCACGCGCCGGGCAGGGCGATCCACGCGCACCGGGAGAGCGGCGACACCCTGCACACCTACGTATTGCTCCCCAGGCCGCAGGACTGGTTCGCCGCGATCGACTTCACCGATGCCGCCGCGGCCACCGCGCGGATCGCGCGGGAGTTCGACGGCTGGGCGCCGGAGCTCACCGCGCTGATCACCGACGGCGACACCCCGCCGGTCCTGCGCCCCCACTACACCCTGCCGATCGAGCACCGGTGGGATCGGGTGCCGGGGGTGACGCTGGTCGGCGACGCCGCCCACCTCACGGCCCCGAACGGCGAAGGCGCCAACCTGGCCATGCTCGACGGCGCCGAACTCGGCAAGGCCCTCGCCGCGCACCCCGACGATGCCGAGGCCGCGCTCGCCGAGTACGAGCAGGCCATGTTCCCCCGCAGCGCCGAGGTCGCCGCCGAAGGCATCGACAGCGACGAGCTCATGTTCGGCGACGACGCGCCCCATGGCCTGGTCGCCGCGTTCACCACGTTCATCGAACAGGGGCAGGCCCAATGACCTCGTGACCGCCGTAGGTTGAGTGAGTGACGATTACCTCATCGCAAGAGGCATTCCTGCAGGCGTTCCACGCCGAACGTCCGGCGGTGACCGCGGAGGCGTTCGGCCGCGGTCGCGCTCCGGACGGCCGGTCCAGCTATGAGCTCCTGTGCGACCGGGTGGCCGGAAGCGGGCGCGTACTGGACCTCGGCTGCGGTGATGGCCTGCTGCTGGAGTTCCTGGCCCGGGGGGACGGGAGGCAGCTGGCGGGGGTGGACCTGTCTCCGCAATCGCTGGCGCTGGCACGACGTCGGCCGGCCCTCTCCGAGACCAGGCTGGACCTCGACGGCATGATGAGACTGGAATTGCAGATACATCGGCCCGGCAGGCCCGTCACCACCTACGACCTGATCGCCCGGGTGCCGGATGCTCCGGACACCGGTCCGTTCGACATCGACTGGTCGGGCATCCCACTTGATGAGCCCCTGGAATCACCGCTGCCCCCTGGGCGCCTTCTGCGGATGGACGACAGGGCCTGCTTCTACGGGTCCACGGAGACCGGCGCAGTGAGCCGTTGAGCCCTGCCACCACCATCGGCTGAATGCGGAGACGAGACCGGACCGAGCCCATAGGGTCCATTCCCATGGTGATTGCGACTGTCCGTGAGTGGAGCGACGAGGAGGGGTGGGGCGTGCTCGATTCCCCCGAGACCCCCGGCGGCTGCTTCGGCCACTTCTCCGACATCCAGATGACCGGCCTCCGCACACTGTCGCCCGGACAGCAAGTGGACCTCACATGGGAAGCCCCCGGCTTCAAACAGGACGGGTACGACTACCGCGCGGTGAGCATCGTGCCTCGGCCTGCTGACTCCTGACCGCTGGCTACGATCACACGATGGCCGAAGAGCACTTCCTCGCCCACGGGCCACGGGTGGCGATCCGGCGGATCGCCTTCCAGGACTATGAAGAGATCGGCGCCCTCACTCGTGAGAGCGCCGATCTGCATCACCCGTGGATCCCCACCCGGGAAACGTCCCCGGAAGCATTCCGGGAGTACATCGCGCGGTTCGATCAATCCGCGCACGAAGGCCTTTTGGTCTGTTTGCGCCACACAGGCGCGATCGTCGGCGGAGTCAACATCAACAACATCGTCCGCGGCACCCTCGAAAGCGGGGCCTTGGGTTATGCCGCCTACGCGTCCACCGCAGGGCGCGGCTATATGACCGAGGGATTGCGGCTGGTTCTGAAGTTCGCTTTCGCGGAGCTCGGGCTCCACCGGCTGGAAGCCAACATCCAGCCGGCCAATGAGTCGTCCATCAGGCTGGTACGACGCCTGGGGTTCCAGCGTGAGGGCTACTCTCCCCACTTCCAGTTCCTGAACGGTGCCTGGCGCGGGCACGAACGCTGGGCCGTCACACGGGAGATGACCGGCACCCAGACACCGCCGGGGTGATTTGGGTGACCCCCGCCAGGCGCAACAGGCCGAGTGCGAGGTTGCGGCTGCCCGCGGGGCCGATCGGGTATCAGCGGCGGGTTTCGATCTTCAGGTCGCCTTTGGTCACATTGCGGATGTGGTCACTGGCGAGCAGGCCGTGCGGGGCGCCGAGTTCGATCGCGCTGGCCTCGTCGAGGCGGGCCAGTTGGGAGGCCGTGAAGTCGACCTCCAGGGCGCCCAGATTGCTCTCCAGCTGCGCGAGGGTGCGTGCGCCGATGATCGGTGCTGTCACGCCCGGGTTCCGCAGGGTCCAGGCCAGCCCGACCTGGGCGGGTGTGTGGCCCAGTTCCGTGGCGACCTCCTTCAGGACATCAGCGATGGCGAGGTTACGTTCGGTGAGCGTACCCAAGGCGAAGTTGAAGCTCTTACGGGTGCCGTCGTCGGATCCGACATTCGTCGCGGCCAGGTCGTCGCGGCTGTACTTGCCGGTGAGCACCCCGCCGGCCAGCGGTGAATACGGGACCACACCCAGCCCCATCTCGCGTGCCATGGGGATCAGGTCACGTTCCCCGGTGCGCTCGATCAGGTTGTATTCGATCTGCAGCGCGACCAGCGGCGACCAGCCGCGCAGGTCGGCGATCGTCTGCATGCGCGACACCTGCCAGGCCGGGGCGTTGGAGATCGCCACGTACAGGACCTTGCCCTGCCGGACCAGGTCGTCCAGGCCGCGCAGGATCTCCTCGACCGGCGTCGTGAAATCCCACACGTGCAGGTAGAGCAGATCGATGTAGTCCGTATTCAGCTGTCGCAGGCTGGCTTCCACCGACGCGAACAGGCTCTTGCGGTGCGGGCCCCCGGAATTCGGATCGCCGGGCCGGCGCAGCGTCGTGTATTTCGTTGCCAGCACCAGGCTTTCGCGGTTGTCGCGGGTGAATTCGCCCAGCAGGCGCTCGGAGCTGCCATCGGTGTAGGTGTTGGCGGTGTCGATGAAGTTGCCGCCGCGCTCGACGTAGAGGTCGAACAGCTTGCGCGCCTCGTCCTGCTCGGCGCCCCAGCCCCACTCGGTACCGAAGGTCGCCGCGCCCAGCGCCAGCGGTGAGACCCGTAGCCCGGAGCGGCCCAGCAGCCGATAGGTGTCGAGGGTGAGCGACATCGTGTCCTCCTGTGCTTGTGATCCGTTGTCGAAAACAAGCCTGTGACCTCCGTGAGCCGGGGATAAGGGAAGGAAGTTCCTGGGAACACCAGTCCTACCCTGGCTGTTGGGTCGAACATGACGACCCGAACCGTGGACGCGACACAGGAGCTGGCCGCGTTCTTGCGGACCCGGCGCGAACGCCTGAACCCGGACGATTTCGGCCTGCCGTCGCGTCGGCAGTCCCGGCGGACCCCGGGACTGCGCCGCGAAGAGGTCGCCGAACTGGCCGGGGTCAGCATCGACTACATCGTGCGGCTGGAACAGGGGCGCGGGCTGCGGCCCTCAGCGGACGTGGTGGAGGCGCTGTCCCGGGCGCTGCGCCTGGGCCCCGACGAACGCACCTACCTCTTCGACCTGGCCCAGCAGCGCCGCCCCCGCAACGCCGACAGCCCCGCCACCACCGCGGTGCCGCCGCTGGCCCGGCTGGTCGCCGACCTGTCGCCGCTACCGGCCATGCTGATGAACCACCGCTACGACATCCTGGCCTGGAACGCCGAAATGGCGAGGCTGCTCCTGGATTTCGACACCCTGCCACCGGCCCGGCGCAATGCGATGTGGCTGTGTCTGATGCATCCGCGGATACGTGAGTTCTATGTCGACCGCGAACGCGTCGTGCGGGAGGGAATCGCCCATCTGCGCGCCGCGTGGGCCGCGCATCCGGACGACAAGGCGTTGACCGGCCTCATCGCCGAATTCGCCACTCATGACGAGGAATTCGCGCGCTTGTGGGCCGAGCGAGACGTCAAGGTCAACGGCCGCGGGCGCAAGGTGATACGGCATCCTGACGTCGGTGTGCTCGCACTGCATTTCGAAGTGCTGATGCCACTTGAAGATCCGGACCAGCGGTTGCTGATCTACCGCGCCGCGGACGATGAGAGCCAGTCGGCGTTGGACCGGTTGTGCGCACGGTGATGTCGAACCGTCCATTCAGGCCTTGAGCTCGCGCCCTGAGCCGAACCGCGTTCCGGCGTCTTTCAGGGGGTGGTCGCGGTGCGGCGGAAGTCGCTCGGGGTGACGCCTCGGACCCGTTTGAACGCCGCGCTGAAGCCGAACGGGTCGGAGTAGCCCACGGCGCTCGGCCCGCGCGGCGACCGTCCGGAGACCGTAAGTCG